>NZ_JAMYPT010000014.1:0-150942 GCF_040320505.1 Mesorhizobium sp. M0678
AAACTCATGTTTTTGTTTTACATCCCCCCCCCCCCCCCCCCCTGTCCCTCCTTGTCCCCCCCCCCCGCTTCGCTTTGGGGGGGGGGGGGGGGGGGCCCCCCCCCCCCCCCCCCCCCCCCCCCCCCCCGCCTCGCTTCGCTCGGCACCCTCCCCTCGAGGAGGGGACCGCCCCGCCAGGAACCCCGCTAATGACCGTAACCCCGACCGTTCTTTCCCCCACAGCGGAAGCTCCTGTCGAAGGATTGCCGCCTGGCTTCGGCGAAGGCATCGCCGGCAAGGCGGCTTTTTTTATCGCCATCGCCTTCTCCATCTTCCAAATCTACATCGCCGCCTATGGCAGCCTGCCGAGCCAGGTCATACGCGCCATGCATGTCGGCTTCCTGCTGCTGCTCGGCTTTGCCCTAATCGCCAATCTGCGCGCCAAAAGCGTCCCGGCGAAAGCAGTGTTCTGGACGCTCGGCCTGCTTGGTTTCGCCACCGGTCTGTACAATTGGGTGTTCTATGCCGACCTCATCCGCCGCTCCGGCTTTCTCACCACGCCTGACCTGATCGTCGGCGCGGTGCTGGTCGTGCTGGTCTTCGAGGCGGCCCGGCGGTTAATGGGGCTGCCGCTCGCCGTCATTGCCTTCATCTTTCTCGCCTACGCATTTGCCGGCAATCATCTGCCGCCGCCGTTCATCCATCGCGGTTATGATTTCGCCCAGCTCGTCGACACCTTCGCCTATGGCACCGAAGGCATCTACGGCACGCCGATCTATGTCTCGGCCGCCTACATCTTCATCTTCGTCGTTTTCGCCGCCTTTCTTGAGCGCGCCGGCATGATCGCGCTGTTCAACGATTTTGCGCTTGGCCTGGTCGGCTCATGGCGCGGCGGCCCGGCGCAAGTCTGCGTGCTGTCCTCGGCGCTGATGGGCACCATTTCCGGCTCCGGTGTTGCCAATGTGGTGGCCAGCGGCCAGTTCACCATCCCGCTGATGAAGCGCTTCGGTTTCCGCTCGGCTTTCGCCGGCGCCGTCGAGGCGACCTCGTCGATGGGCGGCCAGATCATGCCGCCGGTGATGGGAGCGGTGGCCTTTATCATGGCCGAGACCCTGAACATCCCCTATGCCGCGGTGGTCAAGGCGGCGATCATTCCGGCGCTGCTCTATTTCGGCGCCTGTTTCTGGCAGGTGCACCTGGAAGCCGGCAAGGCCGGCCTGCACGGCATGGCCAAGGCCGACCTGCCCAATCCGTGGGATGCGGTGAGACAACATTGGCCGCTGGTACTGCCTCTCGCAGCACTGATCTACCTGCTGTTTGCCGGCTACACACCGGTCTTCGCCGGCACCATGGGCCTGGCGCTGACCATTGTGCTTATCCTCGGCACGCCGCTGGCGGCATCGATCGGGCCGCTCGCCTTCCGTGTCGTCTTCTGGCTGGCGCTCGGGCTTGCCGCGGCTTCCTTCATGAAATTCGGCGTCAACATCCTCAGCCTGGTCATCGCCGTGCTGGTCGCCGCCTGCCTCACCTTCAAGGGCGGGCGCGAGACGCTGCGCATATGCGTGGATTCCCTTGCCGAAGGAGCAAAGAACGCGCTGCCGGTCGGCATTGCCTGCGCCATTGTCGGCATCGTCATCGGCACGTTGACGCTTACCGGCATCGCCTCGACCTTCATCGGCTGGATCATCTCGATCGGCGAGAACAATCTGTTCCTGTCGCTGCTTTTGACCATGCTCACCTGCCTGGTGCTCGGCATGGGCATACCGACCATTCCCAACTACATCATCACTTCGTCGCTGGCCGGGCCAGCGCTGCTGTCGCTCGGCGTGCCGTTGGTGGTCAGCCATATGTTCGTCTTCTATTTCGGCATCATGGCCGATCTCACCCCGCCTGTGGCGCTGGCCGCCTTCGCCGCCGCACCCATGGCCAAGGAAAGCGGCCTCAAGATCGGCATCCAGGCCACCAAGCTTGCCATTGCCGGCTTCGTTGTGCCGTTCATGGCGGTCTATACCCCGGCGCTGATGCTGCAGGACCCCGGCCCGATCGCCGCCCAGTTCGGCTATCCCGTCGAGGTCGCCTATATCGTCATCAAAGCCTGCATGGGTATCGTCCTGTGGGGCGCCGCGGCCGTCGGATTTCTCGCCCGGCGCATGGCCTGGTGGGAACGCCTCGTCGCCTTCGCCGCCGGCGTGCTGCTGGTTGCGGCGCTGCCGCTCACCGACGAGGCGGGCTGGGCGCTGTCCCTTGCCTGGATCGGCTGGCACTGCTGGCGCGCGCGGCAGGCTTCGCTGGCTAATTCAGCATGAGCCTCTGCATCGTCGCGGCCGGCAAGACGGTGACGCTCGCCGTTGCTGCCTTCACGCTCTCCTGGGTGCATTCGGTGGAGAAGACCCAGTGGCAGGAAGACTGGAAGGTGCTGCCGTCCGGCCTGCAGCTGGTCGAGGCCCGCATCAAGGGATCGGGCGCCGGGGTGGAGCCGCCGCAAGGCTCGGTGCTGAGAAACGGCTGGTGGGTCTATGCGCCCAAGGTCGGGCCACAGCGGCGCCTCGCGCTCGCCGCCTCGGGCGCCACGGGTCAGGGCTGGACGCTGTGCACGGCGCAGGACTGTCGCGAACTGGGCAAGCTGGCAGGCGGCCCGATCTCGTTGGAGCCGTGCGGGCCGGAGGGCTCCAGCCAGCCGCGGTAGCGGGCGATCATGCCGGCAAGCGGATGCGAGATCTCGACATGGAAGCGGAAGCGGCCATCCTTCACCGTTTCGTAGGAAGTCGAGCGTGGACCGAGCCACATCGGAAGCGGCAGGCCAAAAAAACTCCAGCGGCGCAAGACCAGCGCCAGCCGGCCGTCTTCGGCAACCAGCGCCATCGCGAAGGTCAGCGGGCCGAAGCGTTCGCACAGCAAGCGCTGCGATCGACCCCGGCCTGCGGACTGTAGGCTCGAAAAACTGTGCTTGCCGAATGTCCGGGTCCAGGTCTCGCCGTCCTTGTCGGTGTCGAAGCGGACATGAACCGGGATGTCCTCGCTTGCCCCGGGGAAGCCGACCGTCCAGGCCATTAGCCGGCCAAGAACATTGCGCCCGCGTTCGACGCGCGCGCGGCCTGCGGCCGTGATCGTACGGTCATGCATTGACCGAATTGCCTCGGGAAGGCCTTGCCAGGCGGCACCGAGCAGCTCGGCATAAAGCGGCTTGTCCTCGTCCGCCGCCCCGTTCCTGAAGCCGGTGTAGATTGTCCGCCCGGCGAACAGGGCTTCATAATCCCGGAGCTCCAAATCGCGCACCCCCGCCCGTGCGCCCGGCGCGGGCTGATGTCCGGCCAGCGCTTTGCGGGCCAGTGCTTCGACCGCCATCGACGGGATCAGCGGCCCGTCATTGCCCTCGGCCAAGAGATGCCACGAGCGCTTGACGATGGCGCCCGCCCGGTCCGATCCCTCGACCTCGACGAACATGCCGCCGCGATGCTCGCCCCAGCGCAGCCGGTTCGTTGCCTCATGCATCAGCGGCGCCAGCGGCGAAAGCGAACCGATCAATCCGGCGCGCACCAGCCAGGCGAGGCCGATCAGGGCGCGGTGCAGCACCTCGGGTACCGGCCCGGCTCCCATCCAGATGGTCCTCGCCTCCGGCCAAAGCGCGGCCAAGGCGCGCAGGTCTGGAACGTCGACCAGAGAAAACAGCGTGTTTCGAAGCGGCAGCCGGCCCGGCGGCGCGATAGTGTAGCGCAGCTGCTCGGTAAACGGACGGCCTTGTTCGGGACGGCCATTGCGAACAAGCCGCACCGGCCGACCGGCATAACCGGCGATAGCCCGGATGACGTTCCCGCCGACGCCGGCAAAGGGCGAAGGCGCGATGCCGCCGCGAATGCCGTCGACCCGCGTCAGGTCCGAAGACAGGCGACGCACCACCGCCGCCGTCAGCACCGGAAAGCTCGAGACGCCGGACAGCACGAAGACGCCGGCGTTTCGCGCCGCCTCGTCGAACGCAGAGACCCCGGCGACGAAATCCGAGCCGTCGGCTAGATCGAGATAGTTGATGCGCCGGGCGATGCAGGCCTCGATCAGGCGATAGCGTCCCTCGCCATAGGCCTGGAACGGACCGCTCGCGTCGACTACAATATCAGGCTCAAATGCAGCGAGTTGCGCGGCGAGATCGCCGTCACGGTCGAACAGTGCCGGCACCAGCTGGGCTGCTGTCGGGGCGCGCTTCTTGCAATACGCGTCAGCCTTGGCGAGCGAGCGCCCGGCGACAAAGAGGATCAGATGCGGCTCGCCCTCCAAAAGCTCGACGGTGCGACCGCCAAAGGTGCCATAGCCGCCGACGACAAGAACCTTCATCCGCAGTTCCCCCAAAATGCCCCGCCCGCTCCCGGCCACGGCAACGAACCTAGCCGATCAATCTTGCCCTCACCTCAGCGGAAGGGATTTCGCAATTGTCCTTCTTGCCGAACAGGGCGTAGCGGTTCTTTGCGATGCGGTCGTAGAGCCAGTCGCGAAGCGGGCGCGGCAACAGCAGCAGGATCCGCGCCGCCCGCCACGGCCAGCCGAGTTCGGCCATGACGGCAACGAAACTGTCCAGGCGGGTGAAAGCCGCGCCATCGACGATGACGAGATTGGTCTCGTAGCGATCCGTCCGCAGCCCGTATTTCTTGAACAGCATCTCGCCGAAGGGCCACTGCGCCGTTACGAAATGAAAGCGGCCCTTGCGGTCGAGCTTCACCACCATGCGCACAAAGCCCGAGCACAACACGCAAATACCGTCGAACACGATCAACGGGCGACTTGATTCGAATTCTGGCGGCTCAGGAGAATGGTTCGGCTTGACGATCACGTGACGCCCGGCAGCTGGTGTCAGGCGACACTAGGCCTGCCGGCGGCTGGATCAAAGCCCGGAATGCTGAAGGCTTGGCGTTGTCGCACGCCGTCTGTCGGTCAGCGCAGGGCGCTCGGCGCGATAAGTCGTTGACCGATTGTCGGCGTCGGGCCGGCAGATACGGCTGTCGTGACGGCTCTCCATGCTCATCATCAGCGCACGCTGATCCCAAGCGTGTTGCCACGGCGCGCGCAGGCGGGGCCTGGGCCGCGCATATAATAGCGCTCAGGCCGATAGGTCGGCGCGACGAATTCGCGGATGGCGGCGGCATAGCCGGCGATTTGATTCCAGAAGCTCATTTTACTCGGTCCCTGTCCCGTTTCGGATGTCCCTTCCGAATTGCGGGGATCATAGCGTCCAGGCGTGAATAGTCGGTGAACGCGATGTTAATCTCTGGTCGAAAATGCCTTTGTTCATGGCTGGAATGCGGCTGATTCGCGGTGTTTCCATGCAGTCCGTCGGCATTTCGTCCAGTGTGACTTTTGCATCACATATGTTTCGCCTGAATGTCGCAGAGGCGCGGTTTTGTTTCAGGTTTTGCCGGACCGCGAAATTTCCGTGCACGCGGCCGGAAAACCAGGAACCGGCCCGTCAGCCGCACGTTGATTTCCCAGTGCCGGGACGAACTGGCTCCGCAGGCTGTGGTGCTCGGGTGGGCCGCAGCCAAAAAATCCGAAACTGCAAGAGCAATGGAAAGGCAAAGGCCATGGGTTTCTTTTCGAAGGATATCAAAACCCTCGACGACCTCTTCGTGCACACGCTGCGCGACATCTATTACGCTGAAAAACAGATCGAAAAATCGCTGCCGAAGATGATCGACAAGGCGAGTGATCCGCAGCTGAAAGCCGGCTTTGAGAAACATCTCGCTCAGACCAAGGGTCATATCCAGCGTGTCGAGCAGGTGTTCGAACTGCACGGCGTGAAGGCCAAGCAGGTCGACTGCCCGGCCATCGACGGCATTCTCGAAGAAGCCGACGACGTCAGCGGCGACATCGCCGACAAGGAGGTCCTCGACGCTGCGCTGATCGCCTCCGCCCAGGCGGTCGAGCATTATGAGATGACCCGTTACGGCACCCTGATTGCTTGGGCCAAGCAACTGGGCCGCAGCGACTGCGCCAATGTGTTGGCCAACAACCTCAAGGAGGAGCAGGCAACCGACCGCAAGCTTACCGAAATAGCGGAAAGCAAGGTCAACCTGCAAGCCGCCGAGTAGGGCAGTGAGCGAGAACAAGGCAAGGCTGGGTTGAAAGCCCGGACTTGCCTTTTGCGCCGCCGGAACCGGAACGGACTTTGCCCGTTCTCGGTTGAACATTGTCGCGCAGGGAGTTTGTCATGGCGCCGCGCCCGGCCTGGAGAGGGTATCTCAAGCTTTCGCTGGTCACTTGCGCCGTCGAACTGACCAATGTCGTCACCCAGGCCGAGAAAGTCTCGTTCCGCGTGCTCAACCGCAAGACCGGCAATACCGTCAAGCGCGTCTATGTCGATTCGGCAAGCGGCAAGCCGCTCGATGAAGGCGACGAGATCAAGGGCTACGAGATCGGCGACGGCGACTTCGTCCAAATCGAGGAGGAGGAGATCGAAGCCGTGCTGATCGACTCCTCGCATACGATGAGCCTCGATGGTTTCATCGAAAAATCCTCGATCCAGCAGATCTATCTCGATGCGCCCTATTATGTGACGCCTGCGGACGAGGTCTCGGAAGAGGCCTTCGCCGTCATCCGCGACGCCATGGCCGCCAAGAAGACGGCGGGGCTAGCCCGCATTGTGCTCTATCGCCGCGAACGTCCGGTGGTCATTGAGCCGTTGGGCAAGGGTCTGCTGCTGACGACCCTGCGCTATGGCGATACGGTTCGCAGGCCCGAGATGGTGTTCGGCGACATCAAGCCGGTGAAGACCGACGCCGAGATGATCAGGCTGGCCGAACACATCGTCGATGACAAACAGGCGAAGTTCGATCCTTCCGAATTCGAGGACAAATACGAAAACGCCCTGATCGAGCTGGTCCGCGCCAAGAAGGCCGGCAAGAAGGCACCGAAGACCAAGGCGGAACCACGGCCCTCCAACGTCGTCAACCTCTTCGATGCGCTGAAGAAGAGCCTTTCGTCGGAAGCCGGTGCGCCGGCAAAGACCGGACGCCCGGCAAAAGGCGCCAAGTCCAAAGCCGCCCGGCGCAAATCTGCTTAGGATCCGCCCATGGCCAGCCTCGAGCAGTATCACGCCAAGCGCAATTTCAAGAAGACGGCCGAACCAGCCGGCAAGGTTTCGCGCGGCAAGAAAGCCGTGCCGGGTGGCATCTTCGTCATCCACAAGCATGCCGCCACCAGGCTTCACTACGACCTTCGTCTCGAGCACGGCGGCGTGCTGTGGAGCTGGGCGGTGACGCGAGGCCCGAGCCTCGACCCGCACGAAAAGCGGCTCGCCGTGCATGTCGAGGACCACCCGATCGACTATGCGCCGTTTGAAGGCACCATCCCGAAGGACCAATATGGCGGCGGCTCGGTCATTGTCTGGGATGAGGGAACTTGGGTCCCCGATGGCGACCCGGCAAAGGCGATGAAGAAAGGCCATATCAGTTTCGAACTGCATGGCCACAAATTGCATGGCGCATGGCATCTGGTGCGGCTGAAGCCGCGTCCGGGCGAAAAGCGTGACAACTGGTTGCTGATCAAATCCGACGATGCCGCCGCGCGTCCAGGCGAGGACATTTTGCAGGAGGCGCCGCAATCGGTGAAATCCGGCCTGACCATCGAGGAGGTCGGCGAAGGCAAGACCGCCGACGGCAAGAAGCCAAGGGTCTGGCAGTCCGACAGGCCGGCTACCGGCAAGAAGGCAGTCGCGGCAAGGCGGCTCGAATTCATCGAACCGGCGCTCGCAACGCTGGAGCGGGACGCGCCGCCCGGCAAGGACTGGCTGCATGAGGTGAAGTTCGACGGCTATCGCATGCAGTCGCAGCTTGCCGGCACCGAGGTGCGGCTTTTGACACGCGCCGGCCTCGACTGGACCGACAAATTCGGTGGCGCAATTGTCGCGGCACTTGGCGGCCTGAAATGCACCGATGCGATCATCGACGGCGAAATCGTCGTGCTGGCGGATAACGGCGTCTCGTCATTCTCGCTGCTGCAGCAAGATCTGTCGGCGGGCCGCACGGATCGTTTCATCTACTACGTTTTCGACCTGTTGCGTCTCAACGGTGAGGATATCCGTTCCGAGCCGCTGGTCGAGCGCAAGGAAAGGCTGCGCACTTTGCTCGCCGGACAGGCCGAGGATCAGGCCGTGCGCTTCAGCGACCACTTTGCCGAGCCCGGCAAGATCATGCTGGAGCATGCTTGCCGGCTGGGGCTCGAAGGCGTCGTCTCCAAGCGTGCCGATGCGCCCTACCGCAGCGGTCGTGTTCCCTCGTGGGTGAAGTCGAAATGCACGGCGCGCCAGGAATTCGTCATCGGCGGCTATATGCCGTCGGACAAGACCGGGCGCGGCCTGCGCTCGCTGCTGGTTGGCTATCACGAGGGCGGCAAGCTGCGCTATGCCGGCCGCGTCGGCACCGGCTTCACGGCCAAAAGCACCAACGAGCTGAAGAAGAGGCTTGATGCGCTGAAGACGACAACCTCGCCCTTCGACAGGGCGGTGCCAAGGGGCAAGGGGCTGGTCTGGGTCAAGCCCGAACTTGTCGGCGAAGTGGAGTTTCGCAGTTGGACGTCGGACCGTATAATACGCCACGCGTCGTTCCAGGGATTGCGCGAGGACAAGCCGGCGGAGGAAGTCGTGCAGGAGAAACCGAAAGCACGCTCAGCCACGGCCGAGCCGAGGCCAAAGCCCGCCGAACCCGCCGGCGCGGCGAAAACCTCGGTTACACTGTCCCGCCCCGACAAGCTTCTGTGGCCCGAGGAGAACGTATCGAAGCAGGATCTGGTTGATCACTACGCGCTGGTCTGGCCGCGCATGAAGCAATTCGTCATCAACCGGCCGCTCAGCCTCGTGCGGGCGCCGGACGGCGTTGGCGGCCAACGGTTCTTCCAAAAACATGCCTCGGCCGGCATGAGTGAAAAAATAGCCGTGATGAAGGATCCGACGGACGGCGAGGAAATCCTGTTCATCCGCGATTTCGACGGCGTCGCGGCGCTGGTGCAACTGGGCGTCGTCGAGATCCACATCTGGGGCTCGACCACCAACGAGCTGGAAAAACCCGACCAGATCATCTTCGATCTCGATCCGGACGAGGGCGTCGACGTGAAGGCGGTGCGTGCCGCGGCGCTCGATATCCGCGGCCGGCTCGACGAACTGTCCCTGCCGAATTTCGTCAAGACCTCGGGCGGCAAGGGCTATCATGTCGTCGTGCCGCTGAAGCCGTCGGCGGATTGGGACGAGGTCAAAGGCTTCGCCCATGAGTTCGCCCGAGCGCTCGAACAGGCCGCGCCCGACCGCTACACGGCGACGCTGTCGAAGAGGGCGCGCACCGGCAAGATTTTCGTCGATTATCTGCGCAACGGCCGCGGCGCCACCACGGTTGCGCCCTATTCGTCGCGCGCCAAAAAGGGAGCCACGGTATCGATGCCGGTGACCTGGGCGGAGATCGAGGCCGGATTGCCGCCGAACGCCTTTCCGATCGGCGACAAGACGACGCTGAAGCGGCTCGGGCAAGCCGATCCCTGGGCGGATTTTTTCAAGCAGGCAAAGCCGCTCAAGCGCGGCTAGAGCAATTTCAGGAAAGTGTGAAACGGTTTTCCGTCCGGAATTGCGTCAAAACAAAAAGATAGAGTGGTTCGGCGTTCCCGTGAAACGCCGAACGCGCATCGAAGCGCGCCGTCAGGCGAGAAACGTCTTCTCGAAGGCCTGCTTGCCTACCGGTGAAAAGATCACGGCACGGCTGTCCTTCTCGCGCCGTGCCCATTTCTCGGCGAGGACCTTGTCGAGAATGGCGGCGCCCAGCGCGCCGGCAAGATGCGAACGCCTCACGCTCCAGTCGAGGCAGGCGCGGCACACCGGTCGCCGCGCTTTGGTATGGATGTCGATGCCGATCGCGGCGAAATGCGAGGCGGCCGACGGCCCAAGCTGGATCACCTCGTCGTCGCGCAGGAGCACTTGTCGAGCCACAAGACGGTCCAGCATCGCCACCGCCTGCTCGCCGGCGAGGTGATCGTAGCAGACCCGCGCCACGCGCATGGCCGCGTCGCGAGGGCCGGGTCGCACCCTCTGCGGTCCGACCGCAGCGGCAACGCCGGTGATGGCTTCGATCATTCCCGCCACCTGCGGGCCGGCGAGGCCGTAATAGCGGTGCCGCCCCTGGCTCGCCAGTGTCAGCAGCCCGCCTTCCATCAGCTTCGACAGATGCGAGCTCGCTGTCGGAAGCGACACCCCGGCTTCGAGTGCCAGTTCGCTCGCCGTCAGTGCCGTGCCGCCCATCAGTGCGGACAGCATGTTTGCCCGCGCCGGATCGCCCACCAGGCTGGCAATGCGGGCTATGTCAGGTCCTTCGCGCATAGTTCGTTCCTCATCGAAGCATCCTCGTCAGATAAAGCATTAGTCTCGATGCAAATCAAGGAGACAACGATGCCTGCAAGGACCATTCTCAGCGCCGCGCCTGCTCGCCGGCCGTTCCCGTTCATCGTCTTGCGCCGCTTGCGGCTGCGGCTCCTGAAGCGGTGGTACGACCGTCATTTGCAGCGTCTCGACCTCGCCGAGATCGACGATCATCTGCTGCGTGACCTTGGCCTGACACCCGAAGACGTCCGTCGCGAGTGCGCGAAATCCTTCTGGCAAACCTGACCGGCCAGCGAATTTGCCTAGCATATCGATCTTCGGAACGTTTCGACCCGGCTCGAACTGTGACCGCCAGAAAACATCCACCGCCAAGGAGGCGAAAATGACCATCACCTGCTTCATCCGCTACGAGATCGATCCGTTCGGCAAGGCGGCATTCGAGGAATATGCACGCAATTGGGGGCAGGCGATCCCGCGCTGCGGCGCCGATCTGATCGGCTATTTCGCGCCGCACGAAGGCTCGGCCACCACGGCTTATGCCGCCTACAACATCGACAGTCTTGCGGCCTACGAAGCCTACCGCGCCCGGCTCGCCGCCGATCCCGCCGGCAAGGCGAACTACGAGTTCGCCCGACGGGAAAAATTCATTCTGAAGGAGGACCGCATCTTCCTCAAGCTGGCCTCCGGGCCGCATGCTCCTTCGGTGAAGCCATGATCGCCGTCATCTTCGAGGTCGAGCCGGCGGCGGGCAAGCGCGATGCCTATCTCGGCATCGCCGCCGACCTGCGCCCACTGCTCGACGGCATCGACGGTTTCCTGTCGATCGAGCGCTTCCAGAGCCTTGCCGATCCGAACCGCATCCTGTCGCTGTCCTTCTGGCGCGACGAGGACGCGGTGAAGACCTGGCACAACACGCAGGAACATCGGCAGGCGCAGAAGGCCGGGCGCGGCGGTATCTTTGCGGACTATCGTTTGCGCATCGCCCATGTCGTGCGCGATTACGGCCTGACCGAACGCGCCGAGGCGCCTCAGGACAGCCAGGCGGTAAATGGTTAAGGACTGTTAGGCATTCCCGATCAGCACCCCTGCCGCAAACACCAGCGCGCCACCCAGCACCACCTGGAAGGCGGCGCGCCAGAATGGCGTCTGCATGTAGCGGTTCTGCACGAAGGCGATCGCCCACAGCTCGAAGAAAACCACCACGGCGGCGACAATGGTCGCCGTCCAAAAAAGCGGGATTAGATAGGGCAGCGCATGGCCGAGCCCGCCCAGCGTCGTCATGACGCCGACGGTCAGCCCGCGTTTTGCCGGCGAGCCGCGGCCCGATAATTTGCCGTCGTCGGAAGCCACCTCGGTGAAACCCATCGAGATGCCAGCGCCGATCGAGGCGGCAAGCCCGACCAGAAAGGTCTGGAACGTATCATGCGTGGCAAAGGCGGCGGCAAAGATCGGCGCCAGCGTCGACACCGAGCCATCCATCAGCCCGGCCAGCCCCGGTTGGACATAGGTCAGGATGAACTGGCGCTGCTCGGCTGCCGTTTCTTCGTCCTTGACCGCGCCCGGCACATGCTTTTGCTCCAGCCGCTGCGCCAGTGTCTCGTGGCCCTGTTCTGCGATCGCCAGGTCGTCGAGCAGCTTTCGCGTCGACGCATCGCCTGTGCGTTTGGCCGCCTCGATATAGAACAGGTAGGCCTGCCGCTCCATGGCCTCGGCTTGGCTGCGCACATGATCGATGCCGAGCGGCCTCACCAGCCAGTCCGGCTTGCGTTCGTAATAGCCCTTCACATGTTCGCGCCGGATCAGCGGTATGCGCTCGCCGAAACGCTTGCGGTAAAGCTCGATCAGCGAATCGCGATGGCCGTCCTCCTCCTCCGCCATCTCCTCGAACACCTTGGCCGATTGCGGAAAGCTCTCCGCCAGCCCGTCGGCATAGGCGCGATAGATGCGCCCGTCATCCTCCTCGGAGGAGATGGCGAGCGCCAGGATCTCCTGTTCCGAGAGCGATTCAAAGGGACGGCGGCCGAAGCCGAAAACGCGGGAAAGCATGAGAAATTCACCCTAGTTTAGAATAGTTCTAAACTATGACCTCGCACGTCGCCGGTCAATCGTGTGCGCTCCACTCATGCTCAAAAGGTACAGGCTTCAAAATCCCGAACACATCGCCGTTGCTATCGGCAAACGTTCACTTATATAACCGAATCTCAACCAAGAGAAAGGAACGCCGCAGATGCCGGAAAAACAGCAGCTGTTTGATCCCAAACCGGTTCTCGACCTTATCGCTAATATTGAGGCGGATCTGCAGCGCCTGAAAGGCCTAGTCGAGCAGCAGGTCGAAAAATTCGATCCCGCCAATCCGCACAACAAGGCTCCCGACGGCAAGTTGACCGAGGAGGGCGTCGAGTGCTGCTATCGGCTGTTCGACGAGGGCAAGTCGCGCTATTCGGTCGCCCAACAGATGAAGATCTCCTTCGCCGCCGCCACCCACCGCTTCAACACCTGGCGCAAGATGGGCGGCCCCAAACGGCAAAAGACGCTGTTGGGGTGAGGAGCGGCAGGCTATGCCGGTCAATCGACAACGATTTGTCGACTGAAGCGACGAATGCATGGCAGAGGGCCGAGGAGGCGGTGGGGACAGTCACGCCCCACTCTCCTGCCTCCAAGGACGAATTGTAACGGTCACATTTTTTCATTGGTGCGCCGCCTCCCTTTCCGTGCAGCATAGGCGGTCTCATCTCTTGCAGGACCCTAGCCATGACCACCCCTCCCGGCATCGCCGATATTCACAGCGCAGCAGCGCGATTGTCCGGACTGATCGTCGAAACGCCGCTGATCGAATCGCCGGAGTTGAACAAGCGCTTCGGCGCCAGGATCCTGTTCAAGCCCGAGACGTTGCAGCGCACCGGCTCGTTCAAGTTCCGCGGTGCATACAACAAGCTCTCCTCGCTCTCGGCGGAAGAACGCGCCCGCGGCGTCGTCGCCTTCTCGTCGGGTAATCACGCGCAAGGCGTCGCCGCCGCGGCGGCGATGTTCGGCGTCAAGGCCGTAATCGCCATGCCTACCGACGCGCCGGCGATGAAGGTCGGCAATGTCAGGAAGATGGGCGCCGAAGTGATCACCTTCGACCGGGTCCGCGACGATCGCACTGCCGTCGTCCGTTCTTACGTGGAAAAGGGCATGGTCCTGGTGCCGCCCTACGACGATCCGGCCATCATCGCCGGCCAGGGCACGATCGGCCTCGAATTGATGCGCCAAGCAAGAGCGCTTGGCGTCAGCCTCGATGCGGTAGTGGTTCCCTGCGGCGGCGGCGGGTTGAGCAGCGGCATTTCGATCGCGGTCAAGGACGCCTCGCCGGGCACCGCCGTCTTGGCCGTGGAACCCGAGCATTTCGACGACACACGCCGCTCGCTGATCAAAGGCGCCAGGGTGTCGAACGCGCCCGGCCACACCTCGATCTGCGATGCCCTTCTCGTCGCCGAGCCCGGCGCGATCACTTTCGAAATCAACCGCAAGAATCTCGCCGGCGCCATCGCCGTTTCCGACAGCGCGGTGACACAGGCGATGCGCGACGCGATGGCTTGTCTGAAGCTGGTGGTCGAACCTGGCGGTTGCGTCGGCTTGGCCGCGCTGTCGTCAGGCGAAATCGACCTTGCCGGCAAATGCATTGCCGTGGTGCTCTCCGGCGGCAATGTCGATCTCAGCACCTATGCCGAGATCATTGCTGCCGGCTAGGATAGCAACCAGTTCCAGCTCATGTGCCGATTCGAGGTGCTCAAGCGTCCGTTGCACCCGGTCGAACCGGTACCCTTCAAAGACTGAGATCAATGAAACTGTTCTTCAGCCGCAATCCCAATCCTCGCCTCGCGGTCGCGGTGGCACGGTATCTCAACGCCAAGGTCGAGTTTGAATTCGCCTCTCCCTTCGCTCCGGGCCAGGCCGAGCGATTTCGGCCGCTCAATCCTAATCTTTCATTGCCCATCCTTATAGGTTCGGGAAAAAGCCTCTGGGAGGCCGACGCCATAGCCTGTCGGCTTTCGCGCGATATGCATTCGGATTTCTGGCGCGCTGGCGACGACGAGCCCGAGATGATCCGATGGCTGAGTTGGGGGAAAGAGAACTTCGCACGAGCCTGCGATGTCGTGCATTTCGAACGCGGGACCAAACAGCGCTATGGGCTCGGCCCGATAGATCAGGCGCGGGTTGAGGAGGGCCTGAGGGACTTCAGTACCGCCGCTGCAATACTTGATGCCGAGCTTTCTGAGCGCGACTGGCTGGTCGGCAATTCGGTTTCCTACGCCGACTTTCGAATGGCGACGTTTCTGCCCTTCAACGATGTCGCCCGATTGCCGCTCGATGACTATCCCTCTGTCAGTCGCTGGTATCTTCAACTCGAAGAAATCGACGCCTGGCGCGATCCCTTCGAAGGGCTCAATGCGCCTGAATTGACACCGGTCCCGGGCCAGGCCGAGTCCGTGTGAATCTCGATCATTTGCACAAGCGGATCGAGTTCGACCCTAATCCAGCGTCCGGCGGAACCGCACCAGCGCAATACCGGCGAACAGCGCCACGAACACCACCAGCCAACCGATTTCCGTTGCCACCGCCGGCAGTTCGGCGCCCTTCAGCATCACCGCGCGGATGATGCGCAGGAAGTGCGTCAGCGGCAGCACCTCGCCAAAGACCTGCGCCCAGTCCGGCATGCCGCGATAGGGGAACATGAAGCCGGACAGCATGATCGACGGCAAGAAGAAGAAGAAAGTGAGCTGCAGGGCCTGCATTTGCGTGCGGGCGATCGTCGAGATCGTGTAGCCGAGCAGCACCAGCGCCAAGACGAAGATCAGGACCGCCGTCAACAGCAGCGACATCGACCCGGTGAAGGGGATGGCAAACAGAAGCTTCGAGGCTGCCAGCACCACCAGCACCTGCACGGCGCCGACCGCCAGATAGGGCAGCACCTTGCCCAGCATGATCTCGAGCGGGCTTGACGGCATCGCCAGAAGGTTCTCCATCGTGCCGCGCTCGGTCTCGCGCGTCAGCGCGATCGAGGTCATCATCACCATCGTCATCTGCAGGATGACGCCGAGCAGGCCGGGCACGATGTTGTATTGCGAGACGGCTTCCGGATTGTAGCGCCGGTGCACCACCACCTGGAGCTGGCCCCGGGCAGCCTCGGCCGCCGTTTCCTGCATGCCGCGTGCCCTGAGCAGCGCCTGGTTGGCGACGGTGCCGAGCGTCGAGATGGCGCCGCTGGCGACGGCCGGATCGGTCGCATCCGCCTCGATCAGAATCTGCGGGCTGTCGCCGCGCTCGACCCGCCGGGCAAAATCGGCGGGAATGGTGACGACGAAGGCGACGTCGCCGCGCGCCATCAGGAATTCGGCTTCGGCGGCACTTTGCGCGACGTGGTCGAAGCGGTAATAGCCGGTGGTCTGCAGCGCCGAAACCATGGCTCGTGTGTAAGGATCGCTGCTCATCGCCACCAGCGCTGCCGGCAGGCTCTTCGGATCGTTGTTGATGGCATAGCCGAACAGCACCAGCTGCATCAACGGCACGCCGAGCATCATGGCGAAGGTGATGCGGTCGCGCCGCATCTGGATGAACTCCTTGATCAGCAGCGCGCCTAGCCTGGCGAACGAAAAGATGCTGTTTATCCCATTTTTCATCCCATGTTGTCCTTCGAACCGGACATGAACTGGATGAACACATCCTCCAGGCTGGTCTCGCCGGGCGTCACCGTAACGCCCTCGTGCTCTTTCTCGACATCGGCGAGCGCTGCCTGAAGTGCCGTCCTGTCGGAGCCGACGACATGCAGCGTCGCGCCGAACGGCGCCACCTGGTCGACGCCGGGGCGGCCATGAAGTGCGGCAGCGACCTGATCGAGCCGCGGCCCTTGCAGGACGAAGGTGGTCAGCCCGGCATTCCTCACCACGTCCTCGACCGTGCCGGTGGCCAGCATCTTGCCGTAGGAGATGTAGCTGATGCGATGGCAGCGCTCGGCCTCATCCATGTAATGGGTGGAGACCAGCACGGTCAGGCCGCCGCTCGCCAGCCGGTGGATCTCGTCCCAGAATTCGCGTCGCGCTTTCGGGTCGACGCCCGCAGTCGGTTCATCGAGCAGCAGCAGTTTCGGCTTGTGCATGATGCAGGCGGCCAGCGCCAGCCGCTGCTTCCAGCCGCCGGACAGGGTACCGGCCAACTGGTTCCTGCGCGATGTCAGGCCGAGCTCCTCAAGCGTCTTAGCCACGTGCTCGTCGAGCGGCTTCAGCCGGTACAGCCGAGCCACGAATTCGAGATTCTCGCCGATCGTCAGATCTTCGTAGAACGAGAATCTCTGCGTCATGTAGCCGACTTCGCGTTTGATCCGCAGGCTGTCGGTGCGGATGTCGAAGCCCAGAACCGTGCCTTCGCCCTCATCCGGCGTCAGCAAGCCGCACATGATGCGGATGGTCGTCGTCTTGCCCGAGCCGTTCGGCCCGAGGAAGCCGACGATCTCGCCCTCGGCCACAGCCATAGTCACATGATCGACGACGGTCTTGTCGCCAAAGCGTTTGACCAGGCCGTGCACGTCGATGACGTTCATTTTCCGATGTCCGCCAGATCGACGTCGACGATCTGCCCGGGCTGCAAGGCGCTGGCGTCGCCCTCCGGCCGCGCTTCGACCAGATAGACCAGCTTTTGCCGGGTCTCGAGCGAGTAGATCACCGGCGGCGTGAATTCCGGATCGGGCGACACATAGCTGACGCGTGCCTTCACGCCCGACCCGCAGCCGTCGCAATGGACGTTGAGCAGCGTGCCGACGTCGACCGAGGAGAACGCGCTTTCCGGCACATAGACGCTGAGCTTCACCGCGCCGTCCGGCAGTATCGAGATAACCGGTGCCGTCGGCCCGGCCGTATCGCCGGGATTGCGGATCACGTCGTTGACCCGGCCGGGCGAAGGCGCCGTCAGCACGCGCTTCGACAGCCGCCATTGCGCTTGCTCCAGCGCCGATTGCGCCTGCCTGACCTGATTGTCGGCGGCCTTGATAGTCTCGGGCCGTGCCGGCAGGCCGCCGACCGCGAGATTGGCCTCCGCCTGGCCGACCTGCGCGTTGGCCGTCTCCAGCGTCGCGGAAGCCGTGTCGTAGTCGGCCTGTGTGCCGGTGCCGCGTTTGAACAGATCGCTGGCGCGGATGTAACGGCGTTTGGCGTCGGCGGCTTGCGCCTTGGCCATGTCGACCTGCGCCTTGAGCACCGCAATCTCTTCCGGCCGCTTGCCGACCTGTAGGTCGGCAAGTTGCGCCTGGGCCTGCGCAAGGGCCGCCTCGGCTTGTGCGATGGCGATCTTGGCGTCGGCGTTTTCCAGCGTCACCACCGGCGTGCCGGGCGCGACGCGGTCGCCGCGCTTGACCGCAATCGTCTCGACCTGCGCCACCTCGATCGGCGCGAGCAGGACGTAGTCGCCCTCGACGTAGCCGACGGCGAGCGGTGCTGCCGGCGCGCAGGCGCTGAAAAGCTGGGCGGCAAACGGCAAAGAACAGAGCAGGCTCATGATCCACGATCCTTCCGGACAGCCAAATCGCGCCGAGCTAAAATCGCGCTGAGATTGTCGGTTATTGTTGCCGCGATCTTGCCGGCCTCGTCGTCGCCGATCTCGCGCCAGCCCATCCGGCGCATAACTGCCTCGCGGCCGATGCGGAAATAGACGACCTGGCCGATCAGCGTAAATACGGTGAGTTTAGTGCGCTCGCTCTCGGCCGGCTCGCCCGTCGCCTGTTCCCAGATCAGGCAGAGTCGGTGATGCGCCGGTTCGAACACGCCATCATAGATACGGTCGAGCGCGGCGGTTGGATGCGACAGCTCACGCAGGACGAACTGTACAATCTCGCCGGCTTCCGGCCTTGCCGCGATGAAGGCGACCATCCGCTCCAGTGCGACGGCCAAATGTGCCCGCGCGGCCTCGGTGTCCGCCAATGCCGCGGCCGGCGCTTGCAGATTGCCGATCGCCTGGCCGGCAACGGTCTGGATGGTGTCGACGATGTAGTCGGCCGCGGCGTTGCGGAGCCCTTCCTTGCCGCCGAAATGATAGGCGATCGAGCCGATATTGGCCTTGGCCTCAGCCGCGATCTGGCGCGTTGACGTGCCGTCGAAACCCTGGCGTCCGAACAGCTTCAGCGCCGCGCGCACGAGTGCCGTCCGCGTCATATCCGCGGCGGTCTTGGGCGCCTCATGAGGAAGGCCGCTGGCGCTGGGCGATTTGATCATGGCCAACAATTTAATCAATCGAATGATTAAAGTCAAGTGCGGTCAAGCGGCTTGCCAACTCTGGCCGTGCGCGCTTTAGTGCCTGGCCATGGGCAAGGAAATCGAGCGTAAGTTCCTGGTCTCAGGTGACGAATGGCGGGCAATGGTCGAGGCGGACATTCATATCCGTCAATTCTACCTAGTCGCCGAACCCAGCCGCACGGTGCGTGTGCGCATCAGCAACGATGCGGCCGCCAAGCTGACGCTCAAGTTCGGCAGCCAGGCACGCGAGCGCGATGAATTCGAATATCCGGTACCTTTGGCGGAGGCGCAGGAGATGCAGGCCTTTGCCATCGGACATGTCATCGAGAAGACACGCCACCATGTTAGACACCGCGGCTATCGCTACGAAGTCGATGTCTTCGGCGGGACGCTTGCGGGGTTGGTGATCGCCGAGCTCGAGACGCCGGATGATGTACAGGACGAAATGCTGCCACATTGGCTCGGCCGTGAAGTCACCGGCGAGCCAAGATTTTACAACGCGTCGCTCGCCCTTGGGGGGATTCCGGAGATCGTCGCATGAGCTTTCGTATCGATCCGCGCATGTCGCTGACCGGAGAGGTCAGGCGCATCTTCGCCGAGGAGATCGGCAAGGCGCTTGTCCATCTGGACGCCGCGCGTGACAGGCCCGAACAGGGGCTGCACAAATGCCGCAAACGGCTGAAGAACGTCCGCGCCTTGCTGCGCCTTGTCCGTTCCGGAGATGAAACATTCTGCGTGACGGAGAATCAGTGCTACCGCCAGGTGGCGGCCCTGCTTGCCGGCCCGCGCGAGGCGACCGCACTGGTGGAAACAATCGACCGGCTGGCGGCAAGCTTTCCCGAGCAAAGTGCCGGCGATGGCCTCGGTGCCGTGCGTGACAGGCTCGTCGCGCGCCAGCATGAACTGCATGGCGGAGCAGGCCTCGATGCTGCGATAGGCGCGGCGATTTCCGCTTGCGAGGAAGGTGTCGCCCGGATCGACAAGCTCGCTCTGCCCGACCAGCCGGAGCAGGCTGCCGACGTGCTCGCCGAAGGCGCGCGCACCACTTTGCGCCGCGCCAGGAAAGCGCTGGACAAGGCGGCTTCGCGCGGCGAAGCCGATGACTTTCACGATCTGCGCAAGGCGGCCAAGACGCATGGCATGCACCTGTCGCTGCTTGGCAGGCTGTGGCCGACGCCGATCAAGACGCGGCGCAAGGCCGTCGACGAATTGGGCGAGCGGCTTGGCGAGCTCCACGATGTGTTCGTCATGCGCGCGCTTATAGATGCCGAGGACCAACCGCTCGGCCCCCCTGAGGAGACGCGGTTGCTTGCCAAGCTGCTGAAGCGCTCGGAAAAGGGCCTGAAAAAGACCTGCCTCGCCGAGGCGGCCGAGCTTTTCGGCGACAGTCCGAAGCGCTCGACGAGGAAGCTCGCCCGCAAGGTGCGCGAAGATCTCACAGCGGCACCGCAGCACGAAGACGCCGGCGCGCCTGGCGTGGGCTGATCATGGTCTAATTTGCCGCCCTGTGGTAATCGCCGTCTGGCATGACCGAGCCCGGCGACACGCTTCTGGACCGACTTGGCCGCTGGCTTGCCGGCCGGCTGCAGGAGGAATCGTCCGGCTACGAGCCTTACACGCCGTCGGACGCTGAAACGCTGCGCCGCACGCTCGAGCCCGGCGACATCCTGCTCATCGAAGGCAACCAGAAGATCTCGGCGGCGATCAAATACCTCACCCAGTCGACCTGGTCGCATGCCGCCTTCTATGTCGGCGATGCATTGCCGGAACCCGAGGACGGCTCGGAGCGGCGGCGCCTGATCGAGGTCACGCTTGGCGATGGCTGCACCGCCGTGCCGCTGTCGCGCTACCGCAGCTATAACACCCGCATCTGCCGGGCGAGCGGCCTGGCTCCCGAAGACCGCGACACGGTCGTCGCCTTCATGATCGGCAGGCTCGGTCTCAGATACGATCTCAAGAACATATTCGACATGCTGCGCTACTTCTTCCCGACGCCGCCGGTGCCGGTGCGTTGGCGCCGCCGCATGCTGGCTTTCGGTTCCGGCGACCCGACGCGCGCCATCTGCTCGTCGCTGATCGCCGAGGCATACGGCCGGATCCGCTACCCGATCCTGCCCGAGATTACCCGGGCGCCCGGCCGTGCTTCGGCCCAGTCGAGCTATTCGCGCAAGGAAATCCTGCACATCCGCCACCACTCGCTCTACACGCCGCGCGACTTTGACCTGTCGCCCTATTTCCGCATCGTCAAGCCGACGCTGGCGGCGAACAAGACCGCGGAATAGCCGCTCGATCTTGTGGTTGAGCAAGGGACGCTCTGAGAACCGGTTTGCGGCCGATACTCAGGGGTGAGAAGCTCAGTCAGACTGGCTGCCGCCAACAGCCAGGACTCGGTCGTTCTGCATTTTGACCTAGGCCGGCAGACGTCGTCCGTTTGCGGCAGCCGCAACTCGATCGTCCGTCCGTGCGCCTGCGTCGCGCGGATGCGGCCCGATCGGCATGATCACCGGGAACGGCGTTGCGCCGAACGCAAACGTCCATTTGTAACCAACCAGCCGGTCCTCGGGCGTCGTGTGCTGGTCGTGATGAGCAAGCAATTTGGCGCGCTCCGCCAACTCCTCCGCCTCGCGCCTGACCATTTCCGCCGTTTCCGGCCGCATCCGCCTGGAGAAGCTGACGAATGTCGACTCGCGCTCAAGATGGGTGATGGCCCAGCCGATGAAATTCTTGTTGGTCATCTCGAACAGCGGCCGCAATGGCTCGTCGAAGTTCCACTGGATCGGCGCCTCGACGAGCAGCCTTGCCGACAGGCCGCGACCGAGCGCAACCAGGCCGAGTTCCTCGAGCTCGCGCAGATAGAGGAACATCGAAGCCTCGCTCAGCCCTTGTGAGCGCATGATGCCTTCGGGCGTGAATTTCTCGGAAAGCATGACAAAGACGAACAGCAGTGCCGGCCGCCCGGCGAGCTTCCGCTCGATCTCCGGCGCGATCTGGTTGGCGGGTCCTGGTCCTCTGTTCATAGAGCCGAGCACGTTCTCCAACTCTACGCCGGCGGCAGTGCAGATCTCCATCAGCCGGTCGAGCTTGCAGTTGCGCTCGTGGAAGATGCGCTTCACCGTCGGCTCGGAAACACCCATCCGCTCGGCAAGGACGCGATAGGTGATGCCCTTTGCCTTAAGCGTCCGCTTCAGCGCTTCGAAGATCAGGCCGTTCATGGGATGCACCTCTTTTGCACGATTTGGTATCAGCCTTCGGTACTAGTCCTGATAGATCTTCCCGAAAAGTATCGAAAGGCCTAGCTCTCCGCCAGTCCATTACAGGAGACTAGCCATGAAGAGCCTCTTCACCTCGATACTTCTCGCCCTGGTCGGCATCGCGGCCGCGCCAGCAGTTCAGGCCGCTGAACTCTGGCGCACCGGCGGCCTCGAGCAGCCTGAATCGGCGCTGTTCGACGCCGCCGGCCAGCGCGTTATCGTCTCGAACATCGTCGGCAATCCCGGCGAAGCCGACGGCAACGGCTATCTGTCGATCCTGTCGATGGACGGCAAGCTAGTCACGCAACACTGGACCGGCGGCATGGACGCGCCCAAGGGCATGGCGATTGTCGGCGGCAAACTCTACGTCGCCGACCTCACCCATGTGCGCGTCGTCGACCTCGCAAGCGGCAAGCTAACATCGACGATCGACGTGCCGAACGCGGTCTTTCTCAACGACATGACCGCTGATGCATCCGGCAAGGTCTACGTCACGGATATGCTTGCCGATACGATCTATCGCATCGACGGCGGCCGGCCCGAACTGTTCGTCAGGGATGCGGCGCTTGCTTCGCCGAATGGCATCTTCGCCGATGGCGGCCGGCTGATCGTCGCTTCGTGGGGCAAGGGCATCAAGCCCGACTTCAGCACCGCGGAGCCGGGCGGCCTGCTCTCGGTCGATCTTGCTACCAAGGCCGTTTCGCCACTGGCTGGCGCGGAAAAGTTTGCCAACCTCGATGGCGTCGTTGCCATCGGCGGCAGCATCTACGCCACTGCCTATATGACCGGCACGCTCTACCGCTACAAAGCCGGCGGTACGCCGCAAGTGGTTGCGACGTTCAAACCGGGCAGCGCCGACATCGGCACCGACGGCAGGTCGACAATCTTCGTGCCGCTGATGAACGAGGGCGAGGTCTCAGCGTTGGGCCTCGACTAAGCCGGCAGTTGCCGGCTCAGGCGGCGGGCGCGGCTTTCCTCAGCTGCGCCCGCGCATCCGTGATCGAGGCGGCATAAGTCACCAGCGGCCGCTTGACACCGTGGTTGATCAGCATGCGGCGTATCCTGCGGTGAAGCGCCTGATATAATGAAGCGAACGCCGGCGCGGCTCGCCTTGTGGGCCGCACCCTCGATGACATTTGCTGCCGTCGAATCGAAGAACGGCACCGCCGAACAGTCGAGGATGAAGTTCCGGCGCTGGCGCGGTCGGCGAGGTCTTCCTGCACCAAGGATTGATGGTCTGCCTCCAAACATGCAGCACTCTTTGCCAGCCGATGCGCTGTCATGCTACAAACCTCGGCATCGTTTGGCGGGACATCCACTGCGATCCCGAATGCACAGGCACGACTTCAAAAGGATGAGCGGGTGAAGATATTCAAAGCGTTGGCGACCTCGACAGCCTTGCTGTCGATGGTTTTCCTGCTGGCAGGCTGCGGTCATGGCCTGATCAATAGGCTGATTTGAGTCAGGTGCCGTCGGCCCGCCCAAGCCATCGCTGCAGGAACCGTGCCGCAAGCCAGCACAGCATCGCCCAGGCAAAGCCGGCGCACCAGCCGGCCAATACGTCGGACGGCCAGTGGACGCCGAGATAGATGCGGCTGATGCCGACCACCACCGTCGTCAGCACCGCCAGCCCGAGTACATAGATCTTCGTTGTCCGCCCGGGCAAAAACCGCGCCGCCATGCTGCCCAGCGTCAAATATGTCACCGCCGACAGCATGGCGTGGCCGCTCGGAAACGAAAGCGATGCCACATCGGCGAGATGCGAGACCAGATCAGGGCGCGGTCGGTCGATATCGAATTTCAGCACGCTTGACAGGAGCTGGCCGCCCGCTACCGCGACGAACATGAGAAGCGCCGCGCCTGGCCTGCGGATAAGGAGCAGATAGACGATCATTGCTGCCGTGATCAGCACCAGTACGCTGGCGCTGCCGAGGCTGGTGATGTCGCGCATCGCCCCTTCCAGCCACGCCGGTCCGATCGGATTGTCGGGCTGCCCGGCCTCGCGGAAGGCAAGCAGGATTTCGGTGTCGAAGGCATGCGGCGTGGTGGCCCGCGCCAGCTCCATCAGCTCCTCGAACCCCCACAGCCCGCCGGCAATGACCAGCCCGGCAAGCAGAACCGGGAACTCCAGCCAGTTGCGCAGTCTGCTTGCAATCTTCTTCATCGGCCCGATCGCAGTTACAGCCTTTGCAGATAGGGCCCGAGCGTGATCAGCGCCACAGCTGCGATGGCAAGCACGATGCCGGTTGCCTGTAAGGCATTGACGCGCTCGCCGAAGAAGACCAGCGCCACCACATTCACCGACACCAGCTGGATCACCGCCGACAGGCTGAACGACACCGACATGCCGAATTCACGGATCAGCCTCAGCATGATCAGATTGCCCAGCGAATAGAGCGCCAACGTCAGCACAATCTTGCCGAGGCTCGGCGCCAGCCCCCACTGTTTTGCGGCCATCGCCGCCAGCAGGAAGATCACCGTCGAAACGCAGAGCTGCCCAAGTCCCCAGAAACTCACTTTTGTTCTCTCCCGATGTGTCCCTACGCGCCTGCCGCAGCTCTTGTTTCCGAAGCGACGGTCGCGGTCAAGCGGGGCCGATGTTGGATACGAAATCGCAGGTGGCAATTAGCCGGCATGTCATCAAACTGTGACCTGCCGGCGATACCGGACTGGCCAGGCAACACGCTCCAGCAATCCATCCAGCCAGAGGCAGGCCCTATGACCGAACATCGCACCCCTGACGCCCATTTCCGAACCAGCCTGCTCGAGGAAAACGACGGGCCAGGAGCCAATCTCACCGACAACCGCACCATGGGTGAGATCATCGCCGCGCGGTTCTCGCGCCGCGGCTTCCTCAAGAGCTCGCTTGCCGTCTCGGCCATAGCCGCTACCGTCAGCCCGCTGGCGCTGATCACCGCCGACAACGCCCGCGCCGCCGAAGGCTCCGCCTTCGCTTTTGACGAGCTCGAGGCCGGCATCGACGACAAGCATCACGTCGCACCCGGCTATGACGCCGATGTACTGCTGCGCTGGGGCGATCCGCTGTTCGCCGATTCGCCGGAATTCGATCCGAGAAAACAGTCGGCGGAAGCCCAGGCCAGACAATTCGGCTACAACAACGACTATGTCGGCTATATCCCGATCGACGGCTCGGCCGAGCACGGCCTGCTGGTGGTCAACCACGAATACACCAATCCGCACCTGATGTTTCCGGGCCTCGTCACCATCGTCGACGGCAAGGCCAAGCAGGCGCCCCTCAGCAAGGAACAAGTCGACGTCGAGATGACGGCGCATGGCGGCACTATCGTCGAGATACGCAAGGTATCAGGCAAATGGCAGGTCGTTCGCGACGGCAAGCTCAACCGCCGCATCACCTCCAACACCGAGATCGCGCTCTCCGGCCCGGTCGCCGGCCACGACCGCGTCAAGACCAGCGCCGATCCGACCGGCACGAAGGTCATCGGCACCGTCAACAATTGTGCTGGCGGCGTCACGCCGTGGGGCACCTATGTCATGGCCGAGGAGAACATCCACGGCTATTTCTCGGGCGAGCTGCCGCAGGGGCATAAGGAAGCCGCCAATTACAAGCGCCTCGGCATTCCCGAAGGTGCCTATGAATGGGCAGCGCATTACGACCGTTTCGACATCGGCAAGGAGCCGAACGAGCCGAACCGCTTCGGCTGGATCGTCGAGGTCGACGTCCAGGCTCCGACTTCGGCGCCGAGGAAGCGCACCGCGATGGGGCGCTTCAAGCATGAGGGCGCCGAATCGATCGTCGCCAAGGATGGCCGTGTCGTCTTCTATCTCGGCGACGACGAGCGCTTCGACTATGTGTATAAGTTCGTCACCACAGGCAAGTTCGATCCGGACAACCGCGCCGCCAACATGGATTTGCTCGACGACGGCACCTTGCATGTCGCCAAGTTCGCCGAGGACGGTTCGGTCGAATGGCTGCCGATCGTCTTCGGCCAAGGGCCGCTGACGGCGGAGAACGGCTTTGCCAGCCAGGCCGACGTGCTGATCGAGACGCGCCGCGCCGCCGACCTGCTCGGCGCCACCAAGATGGACCGTCCGGAAGACATCCAGCCCAATGCCACCAACGGCAGGGTCTATGTCATGCTGACCAACAATTCGAAGCGCAAGGCCGACCAGGTCGACGCCGCCAACCCGCGTGCCGAAAATGCCTTTGGCCACATCATCGAGATCGTCGAGGACGGCGGTGATTTCACCGCGACAAAGGGCAGGTGGGAAATCCTGCTGAAATGCGGCGATCCCGCTGTGGCCGACGTCGGCGCCACCTTCTCGACCGCAACCACCGCCAATGGCTGGTTCGGCATGCCGGATAATTGCGCGGTCGATTCGGCCGGCCGCCTCTGGGTCGCCACCGACGGCCAAGGCCCGAAAGCCACCGGCCGCACCGATGGTCTGTGGGCTGTCGATACGGAGGGGACGGCACGGGCGACATCAAAGCTGTTCTTCCGCGTGCCGATCGGCGCCGAAATGTGCGGTCCCCTGTTTGCGCCGGACGACCAGACCGCCTTCGTTGCCGTCCAGCATCCGGGCGACGGCGGCGAGGACTGGGAGGCTTTCGGCCGTCCGTCCTACTATGAGGATTTGTCGACGCGCTGGCCCGACTTCAAGCCGGACATGCCGGTGCGCCCGGCGGTCGTTGCCATCACCAGGCAAGGCGGCGGCAAGATCGCGGTCTGACACGCAGCCAGCTCTTGCATCTCGAGAAAGGATTTCGGCGACACGAAATCCTTCCTTGAGATACGGGATGCATCCATGCTGCGCATCATGCGCCGACTAATCATTCGGTGCGCTGAACCACGGCGACATTCATTGTGCTTCGCAACCTGAAGCCGATGGACTCGTATAACGCTATGGCCGCGGCGTTGCTGGCATAGGCGTGGAGATAGGGAACTTCGCCGCGCGCCACTATCCGGTTTGCCACGAATAGGGACAGCAGCTTGCCCAGGCCACCGCCGCGAAATTCCGGATGTGAGCACACCCCGCTGAGTTCGGTATAGCCAGGTTGCTTCGTGCGCTCACCGGCCATTGCCGCAAGCCTGCCCTCGATTTTCACACCCCAAAAATCGCCCAGGCTCAAGGCTTCGAGCGTGAATGGGCCAGGCTTGGTGAGCAATGCCAGGGCGAGCATCTCAGCAGCATCGTCTCGGGTCAGACGATGCACGCGCGGGTCGGAGACGATCTGCAATGGCTGCTCGGCGATCATCTGAACCCCGGCTGCGGTCGAAGTCGCGGAAAGCCCCGTGGGCAGAGCAATCGCGTCCGCTTGAAGCAGGATCACACTCTCGCCCGGGGAGACAAGGTTTTCGAGCGCCCGCAGGCTTTCCGGGTCGTCCGCGCCAGTGGCGGCGAAAGGGACGATCGACGGCCGATATCGCATGGCGAGGTTGTCACCCTCCGCGAAGGCCCGATGTCGCGTCTGAAGCGCGCTCCAGATAGGGCGGTCGAGCAGATGTCTCATTGCGCGGCACCCTCAGGCTTATTTACACGACGGTCGAGAGGGGCAGCGGCGAGGCCGTCCTCGATGGCAGCCAGCTGCTCAAGAAGCGGCCCCGAAAAACCTGCGCACAAATCCGCAACCACGTTCTCGATGCAAGGCCAGACGTCGCGCTTTGCGACATCGACCAGCCGCCGGCCGTCCCGAGTAAGCGAGACGATCCTGCGCCGCTGGTCATCGGTCGACGGACTGACCTCGAGCAGTCCCAATCCGGCCAGAAGCGAGACGCTTCGCGTTACGCCTGGCTGCGCGATGCCAAGGGATTGCGCCAGTTCCCCGACCGACAGCGGACCCAGCCTGTCGAGCGCGGCCAGCAGCGGGTATTGGCTCGCCTGAACCGGGACATCCAGCCTGTCGAGCAGGCGCTGCGCCTCCGCTTGCAGTTGCTCGCCTATACGCTTCAGCCTGCTGCCCAGGCACAGGAAGCCAAGCGATCGTATGACGTCTTCCATAGGTCAATTCATCCCAACATCGATAACATGATATATAACAATGCATGAAAAGCAAGATCGAGGCATTCAAGCGCGGGTTCCAGGCATCGGGCGCAGGCCTATGTCGCCTTCGGCAAGGAAAGGTCGATCGATAAGGCTGCTTCGCCTGGACGAGGCCCGTTCGATCAGTTGCGCAGCCGGTAGCCGGTCCTGAAGATCCAGGCGACGATCGCTATGCAGATGAGCAGGAAGACCACCGTCATGCCGAGGCTGACGCCGACCGAAACGTCGGACTTGCCGTAGAAGCTCCAGCGGAACCCACTGACCAGGTAGACCACCGGGTTGAACAGCGTCACCGTGCGCCAGATGCCGGGCAGCATGTTGATCGAATAGAAGCTGCCGCCGAGGAAGGTTAGCGGCGTGATGATCAGCAGCGGCACCAGCTGCAGCTGCTCGAAGCTCTTCGCCCAGATGCCGATGATAAAGCCGAACAGGCTGAAGGTCACCGCCGTCAGCACCAGGAAGGCGAGCATCCAGAACGGATGCTCGATCGTCAGCGGCACGAACAGCGAGGCCGTCGCCAGGATGATCAGGCCAAGCACGATCGACTTTGTCGCCGCGCCCCCGACATAGGCGATGACGATCTCCAGATAGGACACCGGCGCGGACAGCAATTCGTAGATCGAGCCGACGAATTTCGGAAAATAGATGGCGAAAGAGGCGTTGGAGATCGATTGCGTCAGCAGCGACAGCATGATCAGCCCCGGTACGATGAAGGCGCCGTAGCTGATGCCGTCAATCTCGGTGATGCGCGAGCCGATGGCCGAACCGAAGACGACGAAATAGAGCGACGTCGAAATGACCGGGGAAACGATGCTCTGCAGCACAGTGCGAAGGGCGCGCGCCATCTCCACCCGATAGATCGCCCATACCGCATGAAGATTCATGGCCGCGCGCGGGTTCATGCCGGTTTCCTCACCAGATTGACGAAGATCTCCTCGAGCGAGCTGTTTTCCGTATCGATGTCGCGGAACTGGATGCCGGCCGCCTCGAGCTCGCGGATCAGCGAGGCGACGCCCGGCCGTTCGCTCTGGTTGTCATAAGTATAGGTCAGCTGTCCGCCATCCGGCGAAAGCTCCAGCGCGTAGTGCGAAAAAGTATCGGGAACGGTGGCCAGGGGACTGCGCAGTTCCAGCACAAGCCGTTTGCGGCCAAGCTTGCGCATCAGCTCGGCCTTGTCCTCCACCAGCACGATCTCGCCGCGGTTGATGACGCCGACGCGGTCGGCCATCGCCTCGGCTTCTTCGATGTAATGCGTGGTCAGGATGATGGTGACGCCGTCTTCGCGCAGCCGGCGCACCATCGCCCACATGTCCTGGCGCAGCTCGACATCGACGCCTGCCGTCGGTTCGTCGAGGAACAGGATGCGCGGCTCGTGCGACAGCGCCTTGGCAATCATCAGCCGGCGCTTCATGCCGCCGGACAGCGTGATCGCCTTGGCGTCCTTCTTGTCCCAGAGCGACAGGTCGCGCAGCACCTTTTCGACGAACGCCTTGTCCGCCGGCTTGCCGAACAGGCCGCGGCTGTAGTTGACCGTCGCCCACACGCTCTCGAAGGCGTCGATGGTCAGTTCCTGCGGCACCAGCCCGATCAGACTGCGCGCGGCGCGGTAGTCGCGGTTGATGTCATGGCCGTCGACGGTGACGGAACCCGACGAGCGGTTGACGATGCCGCAGACGATCGAGATCAGCGTTGTCTTGCCGGCGCCATTCGGCCCGAGCAGCGCAAAGATCTCGCCGCGCACGATGTCGAGATTGATCTCCTTCAGCGCCTTGAAGCCGGTGGCGTAGGTCTTGGTGACCCCGGAAATCGAGATGATCGGCTGCATGGCTGAAAACGACTGCTTGAAACAGAGTTGTTGATTTAATCCGCTGAATGTCGGTTCGCAAATCCGGATGTCAATGGCGCTCCTGACAGTTCTGGACCATCGAGGTTCGCCGGAATAGGCAACACCTGCCCGGTCGTCCAGCCAAATTCCACGCAAAAGCAGATTAACCGCACTGCGGCGTTCCGCCTCGCGGCGGGACGCCGCTTTGACCGTCCGGTGCATCAAGCCTATCCTTCAACAAACAAGCAGCAGCCGGAGCCGCCATGGACCCGCTCATTCTGTCGCGCATACAGTTCGGCGCGAACATCTCGTTCCACATCCTGTTCCCGGCGATCACCATCGCGCTCGGCTGGGTGCTGCTGTTCTTCAAGCTCCGCTACAACGCGACAAACGATTCCGCCTGGATGCGCGCTTATTTCACCTGGGTTAAGGTATTCGCGCTGTCCTTCGCCATGGGCGTGGTTTCCGGCGTCACCATGAGTTTTCAGTTCGGCACCAACTGGCCGGGCTATATGGAGACGGTCGGCAACATCGCCGGCCCGCTGCTGGCCTACGAGATCCTGACCGCCTTCTTCCTCGAGGCGGCGTTCCTCGGCATCATGCTGTTCGGCTTCCGCCGTGTCTCGAACCGCGTCCATACACTGGCGACGGTGCTGGTGGCCGGCGGCACCACCTTGTCCGCCTTCTGGATCATCGCACTCAATTCGTGGATGCAGACGCCGGCCGGCTTCGAAATGCGCGATGGTGTTGCGCACGCCACCGACTGGTGGGCCGTTGTCTTCAATCCGTCCATGCCCTACCGGCTCGTCCATATGCTGCTTGCTTCGGGCCTGACCGTCTCGTTCCTGGTCGCCGGCCTGTCGGCGCTGCGCTATCTCTACGGCGATCGCTCGGAATCGATGTGGAAGGCGCTGCGCACCGGCGTCTTCACCGCCGCGATCCTGATCCCGATCCAGATCTTTGCCGGCGACCAGCACGGCCTCAACACGCTGGAACATCAGCCGCAGAAGATCGCCGCCATGGAGGCCAACTGGAACACCGGTCCCAACGTGCCGCTGGTGCTGTTTGCGCTTCCCGATGAAGCGGCCAAGGAGAACAGGTTCGAGCTCACCATTCCCGATGGCGCCAGCCTCATCCTCAGGCACAGCGCCGGCGGCATCGTACCGGGGCTGAACGATTATGCCGGCAACCATCCGCCGGTATTTCCGGTGTTCTGGGGCTTTCGCATCATGGTCGGCACCGGCCTCCTGATGCTCGCCGTCTCCTGGTCGGCGGCCTTCTTCCTCAAGCGCCGCCACGGCCTGCCCAAGCCGCTGGCGCTTGTCATGGTGCCGATGGCGCTGTCCGGCTGGCTGGCGACGCTGGCCGGCTGGTACACCACCGAGATCGGCCGCCAGCCCTGGCTGGTCACCGGCGTGCTGCGTACCGCCGATGCCGTCGGCCCCGTCGCCGGCAGCCATGTCGCGCTGTCGCTCGCGGTCTATCTCATCCTCTACGTGCTGCTCTTGATCGCCTATCTCGGCGTGTTGGTGCATCTGGCATTGAAGGCGGCGAAGGATGGTGACACCTCGCCGCTGCCGGGCGTCATGAACAGGCCGCTGTCGCAGCCGGTTGCGCAACCGGGAGAAACATCATGAGCTTCGACTGGCCGACCCTGCTGCCTCTGATCTTCGCCGGGCTGATGGGCCTCGCTATCCTGATCTACGTCATCCTCGACGGCTTCGATCTCGGCATCGGCATCCTGTTCGCCGCAGCCGAAGACACCGAACAGGATACGATGATCGCCGCCATCGGCCCGTTCTGGGACGCTAACGAGACCTGGCTGGTGCTGGCGGTCGGCTTGCTGCTGGTCGCCTTTCCATTGGCGCACGGCACCATTCTGACGGCGCTCTACATTCCGGTCTTCGTGCTGCTGGTCGGCTTGATCCTGCGCGGCGTCGCGTTCGATTTCCGCGCCAAGGTGCCGGCCGGCAGGAAGCACCGCTGGAACCGCATCTTCTTCCTCGGCTCGGTCATCGCTTCGCTGGCGCAAGGTTATATGCTCGGCGTCTATGTGCTCGGCCTCGACGTTGGCCCTGGCGGCGTCGCTTTCGGCGCGCTGGTGGCGCTCTGCCTTGCCGCGGCCTACGCGGCGATGGGAGCGGCCTGGGTCATCTACAAGACGGAAGGCGATCTGCAGAAGAAGGCGGTGCTGTGGCTGCGCACGGCGTTGGTGCTGACCGCGCTCGGCATGGTCGCGGTATCGCTGGCCACGCCCTTTGCCAGCGCGCGCATCTTCGACAAATGGTTCGTCTGGCCGGCCATGTTCTATTTGTCGCCACTGCCGATCCTGTCGGCAGTGCTGTTCCTGTGGCTGTGGCGCCAGACCTTCCATCTGCCGAAACCCGGCGACCGCCACGCGCTGCTCCCGTTCCTGACATTGGCCGCGATCTTCACGCTCGGCTTTGCCGGCCTCGCCTGGTCGTTCTACCCCTTCGTGGTGCCCGACCGGCTGACCATCTGGCAGGCTGCTTCGGCACCCGAAAGCCTGGCCGTCATCCTGGTCGGGACGGTCGTCGTGCTGCCGATCATCATCTTCTATTCGTTCTTTGCCTACCGGGTGTTCGCCGGCAAGGCGACGGACCTGACCTATGACTGACCGGCATCGCCGTCGCAGCCTGAAACAGAATATTCATCTTCAAGCGGAATAACCTTCTCTGGCCGGCCCAGCAGAATCACCGGCAAGAAGAAGGGCAACAGAATGAACCCCTTTTCTGCGGCAGGACAGGATCGGCTGCTGCTTTTGCTGATCCGGACGGTCGCGTTGATCGGCGCACTCGCGCTTGCCGGCCTGCTGCCGGCCATGCCGCAGGCGCACGCCCAGGACGCGGCCAACTGGACGGGCGTGTGGGACACGAAGTGGCGCGGCGGCGGCGCCCAGATCAAGTTCGAGCAGACGGGCACTGACGTAAAGGGCGTGTACCCGCTTTATAACGGCCGTATCGAGGCCAAGGCCGAAGGCGACAAGCTTGTCGGCCACTGGTTCGAAGGCGACCGCCAGGGCGCCTTCACCTTCGTCCAATCGCCTGACGGCGGCAGCTTCATGGGCCGCTTCGATGCCGCCACCGCCGAATGGTGGACAGGTGTGCGCGTCAGCGCCGTCGAGGACGTCCGTGTCGACCAGTCGAGCCCGATGAGCACCATGCGCTCGTTCCTGCAGACGATGAACGAGAGCGGCGCCGACAACGTGCCGCGCGCCACCGGTGGCGGCATGGGTCTTGCCGGTCTGGCAGCGGGTCTCGTCGACGTCACCGAGGCCGACCGCGGCGGCCTCAACATGCCCGATTACACCAAGCTTCTGTTCACCGTCATCGACAACGCGACGTTCCGTCTGTGGAGCCTGCCGCATGATGCGATTTCCGGAGACGAGGTGACGGCGACGCTGCCGCAATACGGCACCAGGGTCTCCTTCGCCGTCACTTTTCGCCGCAAGAATGGCGACTGGTTCATCGTCGGGCCGCCACTTGGCCAACTCCAGGCAAAGCTCGCCGAATTCCAGGAAGCGCGTGGCGAAGCCGTCGACATGGTCGACGATCCGAGCAGGCTCGCCTCGCCGCGCGACACGTTCAAGGTACTGTTGAGCGGCCTCACCGAAGCCGGCGACCCGGCCCAGGCGGCGCTCGACCTGCGCAACTACAGTCAGGCGGTGCGTGGCGACGAGGCGTTCCTGCTCGAGCGCTATCTCAAAAAGGTCATCGACCGCATCGGCTACGTCTATTGGCAGGAGATCCCCGACGATCCGAAGAGCAACACCCCCTTCGTCTATTTCGAGCATCCCGCCGGCAACATCGTCATCGGCCCAGTCGAGACTGAGAAGGGCAAGATCTGGCAGTTCACGCCCGAGACGCTCGCCCACATCCGCGCGCTCTACGCCGATGTCGAAGACGTGCCGGTGGCGCCGGAATTCGCCGCCTTCGCCAGCACCGACCCGTTCTTCATCGCCCGTGGCCTCGCCCGCGAGATCAGCCCCGGCCTGCTCACCCGCGCCGGCCCGATGGAGCACTGGCAATGGTGGATGCTCGGCCTTGCCGCACTGGCCGGCATCGTCTTCGGCTTCATCGCCAATGCGCTGATTTCCTTGTTTGTGCGAAGGACGGACAGCCCGGCCTTCTTCCGCATTGTCGAATGGGCGGTGCGCTCGATCGTGCTTGGCTTCTTCCTGCTGTTGACGTTGCGCCCGCTCGGTCTGCCGCAAGTGGTCGCCGCCCCGGTCAAGGCAATCGCCTGGAGCCTGGTCGTGATTGGCGCCGTGCCGGTGGTCTGGCACCTGATCGGCAAGGTCGCCGACCATTACCGTGGACTGTGGCAGGTGCCCGGCTATCACGACACGCTGATTTCGCTGTCCACCGGCGTGGCGCGCGTCGCCGTGCTGGTCGTCGCCTTCCTGCTGCTGGCCGAAGTGCTCGCCATCCCCTACGAAGGCGTCATTGCCGGTCTCGGCATCGGCGGTCTGGCGGTGGCGCTGGCCGCGCAGCCGACGCTGCAGAACTTCCTCTCCGGCCTGACGCTCTATGCCGACCGGCCGGTCAGCGTCGGCGACTTCTGCAAGTTCGGCGACCAGTCCGGCACGATCGAGCATATCGGCATGCGCTCCACCCGCATCCGGTCGCTCGACCGCACGATCATCTCGGTGCCAAACTCGGATTTCGCCGGCATGCAGATCGAGAACTACGCGCATCGCGACCGCACCCGGTTCGCGACGACGCTGCAGCTGCGCTACGAAACGACGCCCGATCAGCTACGTTACGTCCTGGCCGAGCTGCGCAAGCTGCTGATTGCCCATCCGCGCGTCATCGATGAGCCGTGCCGCGTGCGCTTTGCCGGCTTCGGCGCCTATTCGCTCGACATCGACGTGTTCACCTATGTCAAAACCGCCGACGTGGCCGAGTTCCAAGCCATCCGCGAGGACATCCTGCTGTCCATGATCAACATCATGGATGATGCCGGCGCGCAGTTCGCCTTCCCTTCGTCACTGGAATACAGAGCCACCGACCTTCCGGTCGACGACGAAAGACGCATCGCCGCGGAGAAAAGGGTCAGCGATTGGCGCGAGGCGCAGAATCTGCCTTTCCCCGACTTCAGCCAGATCGACAAATTCGCCCTCAACAATATACTTGCCTACCCGCCTGAGGGTTCGGCGCATTATCGCGAGACAGAGCCCGACCCGGACTCGGCCGTGGCAAAGGCGACGCTGGAGAAGGTGCGCTGGAGCCTGCCCTGGAAAAAGGGGGAGTAGTGCGAAGCGCGGAAACTGCTGATCTCCCCCCTTGAGGGGGAGATGTCGCTGAAAGCGACAGAGGGGGTCGCCGCGCGTGGAGTGCCAACTTCGTCTTCCTCGATATGCTGGACCGCGTCGCGCCAACCGAACCGACCCCCTCTGGCCTGCCGGCCATCTCCCCCTCAAGGGGGGAGATCAGCAGGCCCCCCGCAAAAGCTCAGCTCTTGTTGGCGGCCAGCACCAGCACCGGCTTTTCGCGGTAGAGGTTGGGGAACAGCCGCTTCAGATTCTCGACCTTGGGCAAATCGTTGTAGACGATATAGGGATAGGTCGGGTTGAGCGTCAGAAAGTCCTGGTGATAGTCCTCGGCCGGATAGAAGGTCTTGCCGGTCTCCAGCGTCGTCACGATCGGCTTGGGAAACACCTTGGCCTTGTCGAGCTGGGCGATGTAGCTTTCGGCGATCTTTTTCTGTGCGTCGTTTTCGGCAAAGATCGTCGAACGGTACTGGGTGCCGCTGTCCGGGCCCTGGTAGTTCAGTTGCGTCGGGTTGTGCGCCACCGAGAAATACACCTGCAGCAGCTGGCCGTAGGTCACCTCGGACGGCTCGTAGGTGATCTCGACGGATTCGGCATGGCCCGTCCGGCTGGTGCCGACCGTTTCATAGACGGCCGTGTCCTTGTCGCCGCCGGTATAGCCGGAAACGGCGCTGGTGACGCCCTTGACGTGCTGGAACACGCCTTGCACACCCCAGAAGCAGCCGCCGGCGAAGACCGCCTTTTCGGTGCCGGCGGTGGCCTTCTCGTCCATTGCCGGCGGCGGGATCACCACCGCGTCTTCGGCCGAGACTGCCGGCGTCTGCCAGAATACGGCCGCGGCGGCCGTGAGGATGAGCGCGGCAAGTGCTGCTTTTGCGAAAATCGACGATCGTTTCACGACTCCGGTCATGTCTGATCTCCCATGATGCTGGTTTGGATTATACGACGGATAGGTCCGCCGGGCTCTCACATTGCTGTGCGCATCGCCTATTTGGCCGGAGCCATGGCATCGCAGGCCTTGGTCGCTTCGGCTTTCTTCATGGCGTCCGTCTCGGCGGCGGCCTTGTTCATGCAGTCGGCCTTCATCGGATCGCCCGCCTGCATCGCGGTCGTGGCCATCGCGTCAGGCGCCATGGCGCCGGCCGGCTTCATGGCGTCCGTTGCCGGCTTCATGGCGCCCGTTGCCGGCTTCATGGCGTTTGTCGCCATCGCCGGCTTCATCGCATCTTCGGCCCGCGCCGCGCCTCCTGCGAACAGCGCCGTCGAGCAAAGTGCGAAGGCGAGTGCCGCCAGGGTCGGGCGATTAGTCAAACGATTGGTCATGATGATCTCCTTGGGTTTGGCAGGGGTTGATCGCATGCGGCGGCGCCGCTGCGGCGTTGCGCAAATTTCGGAACGGGTTCTAATTCGCTACGGCAGCAAGGATCGGCCCGCCGCCCGGCACCTGCACCAGCACCGCTGTGCTGAGGCCGCCCGTCGCCGCCGGCAGCGGCAGCGCGGTGGCGTCGCCGGTCCAACTGCCCAGCCTGGTCAGCGAATGCACGACATTGGCGTGCGGCAGCGTGCGGCCGGTGTTTTCTCCGCGCGCCACCGGCACCTCGACGACGCCCTTGCCGTAACGCACCAGCCAGACGTCGGCCCTGCCGCCGGGCACCGGACCGGCGCCGATGCTGACCTTTCCGCCGGCGAGCGACAACGAAGGTCCGTCAGCGTGGCCGCCACTCGAAATCAGCTGCTCGATCTCGCCCGGCCTGGCGCCGACGGCATCGGCCCTGCCGTTGACCACCACTTGCGGCGTGAACGGGCCGGAACGGCCGAGCGACGGTTCATAGCGGACCTGGCGCTGCGTGAATTCTTCTTTGCCGAATGTGTCCTTCCAGCCGAGATAGTCCCAGTAGGTGACGTTGAAGGACAGCGCCAGCACGCCGGGCCGGTCCTTGACCTTGATCAGATTGGCGTTGGCCGGCGGACAGGACGAGCAGCCCTGGCTGGTGAACAGCTCTACGACGGTCAGCGTCTGGCCGGCGGCCGCGCTGGTTGCCGACAGCACAGTCGCGGAAAACAGTGCCGCGGCGAGCCCCATCAGGGCTGTGCTGCGTTTCGCTGTCGATCCGGGCATCGCATTTCTCCTGCGCAGACATCGCGTCATGTCCACACTTCGCCGCCGACACACGGTTCGTTACAGCATCACCGCTTCGTGATCGTTCGCAGCTCTCCCTTCTCCCACAGGGGGCGAAGGGAAGACGGTCGCTCGCAACCAACACGCCACCCGGTGTGACCGGGGCGGCGGTGTGATGGACGGGTAGCCTAAGCGGGCCGATATGCCCTCGCACTCAGCTGCGGCGGCCTATTGTGTCAACAGCGTTTCGGATGCCCGCTGATTGAAGGCGCATTTGCCGGTTACTGTGTAGAAAAAGTCCGCGTTGGAATCGGTGATGGTCGGAGATGTCGGCACCGACGATCCCCCGTCTTCCCACGCTTGTGTGCTGGTCTGGCCGCACGGCACCAGCGTAAAGATATCGACCGTTTGGCCACTGGCGATCTCGACGCCGTTCGCGTAGAGGCGGTTCGATGTTGCCGGATCGTTCGACTTGAGCACCGTTGGATTGCCTGACGGGACATCCATCTGCAGATATAGCTGGTCCATCTGGCTGACGTCGATCACCGCGCCGGCACCGGTCGCGGGATACATTGTGTTGACACAGGTGGTCGCGTATTTCCTGCCGTATGAGTCGGTCTGGACGATCGTGGTGCTAGGCAAGCCGTAGAAGCTGAGCACCGTCGTGGTCGTACACACCTGCTGCTGGACCATAGTGATCGTCGCTCCGTTGATCGTGGAGACGGTCGCCGTGCCATAGCCTTTCGGATCGCCATAACCGTTGTATGTGTAGGTGATCTTCATCAGCTTGTTGGCCACCGTGTCCCCGAATTTGGTGCCGTAGAGCGTCATTGTCTTGCCCCACCAGCCCGAGATCTTGGTCACCTTGAACGTGGCTTGCACCAACGCCGGCCGCTTTGTCACTGCCGACGCAACGCCGACCTGCACCGTGTTGATCCTGGCGATCTGCATGAAATTCGTCGGCATGGCAAAGCCGGCCGAAGCCTTGATGCTGGCGGCGCCGTCGGTGGCGACGACGAAGCTGTCGAGCTTGGCCGTGCCTTGCCCGCCATTGGCCAGGTATGCCTCCTGCAGTTTTACCTGGCGGTCCGCCAGTGAGGTGTCCGTCGCAAGCGTCGTGATCGACAGCGACGCTGCATCGAGGGCGTTCTGCATCGATGCCCTGGTTGAAACCGCAGAGGTATAGTCGATGGAAAAACCCAATGCGGCAACCATCGGGATAAGCAAGATGGCGAGCAATGGCGCGAACGAGCCGCTCACCGATTTGAGAAATTTGCGTGCTGACAACGGCATTCCGATCCCCCCGAAACGGCGATGGCCGGTGGGCTATCACGCCGGGCGCGAACTATGCTCTAATCTCATGGATCAAAGTTTAACGACTTTGCCGCCCCGCCGCCGCACCCGCGCCCCGCCGCTTGCCGATGTAGCGTGCCCCTGCTAAAGCGCGCCGCATGACCACGCCGATCAAAAACATCCGCAACTTCTCCATCGTTGCCCATATCGACCATGGCAAATCCACGCTTGCCGACCGGCTGATCCAGTCGACCGGCGGGCTGGAGCTGCGCGACATGAAGGAGCAGGTGCTGGACTCGATGGACATCGAGCGCGAGCGCGGCATCACCATCAAGGCGCAGACGGTGCGGCTGAAATACCGCGCCAACAATGGCGAGGACTATATCCTCAACCTGATCGACACGCCCGGCCATGTCGACTTCGCCTATGAAGTGTCGCGCTCGCTCGCCGCCTGCGAAGGTTCGCTGCTGGTCGTCGACGCCTCGCAAGGCGTCGAGGCGCAGACGCTGGCCAATGTCTACCAGGCGATCGACAACAACCACGAGATCGTCGTGGTGCTGAACAAGGTCGACCTGCCCGCCGCCGAGCCCGAGCGCATCCGCGAACAGGTCGAGGAGGTGATCGGCATCGACGCCTCCAACGCCGTGCTGATTTCGGCCAAGACCGGCCTCGGCATTCCCGACGTGCTCGAAGCGATCGTCAACGATCTGCCGCCGCCGCGCGAGGGCGACATCACGGCCCCGCTGAAGGCGATGCTGGTCGACAGCTGGTACGACGCCTATCTCGGCGTCATCGTGCTGGTCCGCATCATCGACGGCGTGCTGAAGAAGGGCCAGACCATCCGCATGATGGGCACTGGCGCCAGGTACCTGGTCGAGCGCACCGGCGTCTTCACGCCCGCCCGCATCAATGTCGACGAGCTCGGCCCCGGCGAGTTCGGCTTCTTCACCGGCTCGATCAAGGAAGTCGCCGACACTCGCGTCGGCGACACCATCACCGAGGACAAGCGCCCGACGGCACAAGCCCTGCCCGGCTTCAAGCCGGCGCAGCCGGTGGTGTTCTGCGGCCTGTTCCCGGTCGACGCCGCCGATTTCGAGGACCTGCGCGCCGCCGTCGGCAAACTGCGCCTCAACGACGCGTCCTTCTCCTTTGAAATGGAAACCAGTGCCGCACTTGGCTTCGGCTATCGCTGCGGCTTCCTCGGCCTGCTGCATCTCGAAATCATCCAGGAGCGGCTGGAGCGCGAGTTCAATCTCGATCTCATCGCCACCGCGCCTAGCGTCGTCTACCGCCTGCTGTTGAACGACGGCACTGTCAAGGAACTGCACAACCCTGCCGACATGCCCGACGTGGTCAAGATCTCGGCCATCGAGGAGCCGTGGATCCGCGCCACCATCCTCACCCCGGACGACTATCTCGGCGGCATCCTGAAACTCTGCCAGGACCGGCGCGGCATCCAGGCCGACCTGTCCTATGTCGGCAAGCGCGCCATGCTGATCTATGACCTGCCGCTCAACGAAGTGGTCTTCGACTTCTACGACCGGCTGAAGTCGATCTCCAAGGGCTACGCCTCGTTCGACTACCATCTGACCGACTACAAGGAGGGCGACCTGGTCAAGATGTCGATCCTGGTCAACGAAGAGCCGGTCGACGCGCTGTCGATGCTGGTTCACCGCACGGCGGCCGAAAAGCGTGGCCGCCAGATGTGCGAGAAGCTGAAGGAGCTGATCCCGCACCATCTGTTCAAGATCCCGATCCAGGCCGCGATCGGCGGCAAGGTCATCGCCCGCGAAACCATCTCGGCGCTGCGCAAGGACGTCACCGCCAAGTGCTACGGCGGCGACGTCTCACGCAAACGCAAGCTGCTCGACAAGCAGAAAGAGGGCAAGAAGCGGATGCGGCAGTTCGGCAAGGTGGATATCCCGCAGGAAGCGTTTATCCAGGCCCTGAAGATGGGCGATTGAGAAGCCGGTTGGCGCGCACAGCGCGCCAAGCCATCGATCCGGTGAATCGATGGCAGGCTTCGAAAGCGGGGGAGCTGCCGGAGGCAGCGGGCCCCCCGCCAGCGCGGCGCTGAAGCTGCATGGTGGAGATTGGGCAGAAGCGTGCGACAGGTCAGCAAGCTGGATACGCGCCGGCCATTGCGACCCTTCAGGACAGCGGACCATCATTGGAGAATGTCCCGCCTTGAAGTATCCTTGCGGCTTCGGGGGAGACATCACATGCGCTCCACTCTGGACCTTGTCGCCGCGATCGGCCTCGCCATCGGCGGCGCTTTCGGACTTGCCGGCACCTTCGTGGAGAGCGCGCCACTCCGCGAAACACTCTGGACGATCGACGGCGTGGCGCTGGTGGTGGCGGCCGCGCTGTTGACGATGAAATATCAGCGCCAGGGCAATGACTGCGTGGCGGCTGGATTTTTGACCTTTCTCGCCGGCGAAAGCCTGCTGCTCTCCGGCAATGCGGCGGGGCTTGAGGCCAGCGTGCCCTCCTATGTCGGCGGTATCTCGCTTTGGGCGGCGGCGCTGGTCATGGTCAGCGCGCCGAAAACCTTCGCGCTGTGGATGCGGCTTACCGCTGTCGTGGCGGCTGTGCTGTTTGTCGTCTCAGTGGGCCTGATCCTGTGGGGTGCGCCTTTGCTGCCGACCTCGACGCCGCTGCCCGCTGCCGGATATCCCTTCCTGGTGCTCACATTCATTGGCTGGATCTGGACACTGCTGAAGCCCGGCCGTTGAGCCCGGGCGGACCGCCCCTCTCCGGCCGCTTCGCGGCCACCTCTCCCCCACTTTGTGGGCGCGAGGAACCCAGGTCTTGGGAGGCTTCGGTGATTGGCATTCCTCGCCCCACGGAGTGGGGAGAGGTGGTTTGCGAAGCAAACCGGAGAGGGGTCTTGCTTGGCAACCTCGCGCGTCACGCGGAGCGCAAATGCCGCGATCGCCTCTTCCACCCATCCCGCCGCCATGCCATGTTCCCCCTCGCGGCCGGGCAGGCCGCTTCATTCCGGGGGGAAATCATCATGTCGTCCTACGCTTTCGCGCGCCGCGTCGCCGCGTCGCTGTTCATTGTCACGCTGTTTGCGCCCGTCGCGCATGCCGGCGATGTCACCTTCGAGATCAAGAACAGCCATCCGAACGCCATGCGCGTCGAACTCTACAGCCAGGACCGCGATCATGTCTGGCCGGGCAACAATCAGGATTACTATCTCAACGACGGCGAGACCAAGGCGATCCCGCTGTCCTGCAGTGACGGCGAATCGATCTGCTACGGCGCCTGGGTCGATGGCGACGAGAATACCTATTGGGGCGTCGGCCCCGGCAATACGGAAAAGTGCGACGATTGCTGCTACACCTGCAGTGGCGGCGAGACCGAGGAAATCGATCTGGTTCCGTGAGTTGCCCGTCTCCCTCTTGTTGGGGGCTGTCGCGTATGGACAAGTGCCCCCTCACCCGGATTGCCAACCGAATTGCAAAGGGCAATTCGGGGCAATCCGACCTCTCCCCGAGGGGAGAGGAGGTCGCCTGCGCTGCGCCAGGCTCTTCTCCCCGGCGGGAAGAAGGTGGCCGCCCACGAGTCTGCCTCCTCAGCCCGAGGGCAGGCTCCGCGGCCGGGGGACTTCATAGGCGATTGCTCCATCCTTGGGGAGAAGCCAGCACAAAGCGGGCAGGGGCGTCCCGCCAACGTCAGGCCGGCAACGCCGGAATTTCAAAGCTGAAACAAAAAACCCGCCTCGGCGGGCGGGTCGTTGGAGCCAATTGGCACCATACGCAAATTAGTAGCATAGCTGCCGGCACAAAGCAAGAACAAAATGTGGTGCTGCGAGCAAAATGCGAATTCCCTTACCGCCGCGCCCGAGGTCGGCCCTCACGGGGGGAGAATGCTGCCTTGACGTCGTCCTGACTGTCGCCATAGCGTAGTCCGACAGGAGACCCACCCATGGCAGTGGTCGAAGGCGAGAAGATCGATATCGGCTTTTCGGGAAAACGTTGCATCCATTCGCGCAACTGCGTGCTGGGCGATCCTCGTGTCTTCGTGCCCAACGCGCCCGGCCAGTGGATCCATCCGGATGCGGCCAGCGTCGAGAAGATCGTGGCGCTCGCCGAAGCCTGCCCGTCCGGTGCCATCACCTATATCCGCAAGGATGGCGGGCCGCAGGAACAGCCGCCGGTGGTCAACATTGTGCGCATAAGGGAAAACGGTCCGCTTGCCGTCCATGCCGAGATCGTGTTGGGCGGCGAAACGTTTTACCGCGCCACGCTGTGCCGCTGCGGCGCCTCGGAAAACAAGCCGTTCTGCGATGGTAGCCACACCAAATCGGGCTTCACCGCCACCGGCGAGCCGGCGCTGAAGGACACGCCGGCGCTGGAGGTGCGGAATGGCCCGCTGACCGTCACACCGACGACCAACGGCCCGCTCAAGCTCGAAGGCAATGTCGAAATCGTCACCGGCACCGGCCACACGGTCGACCGTACGCAACGCACCTTCCTCTGCCGCTGCGGCCACTCCGCCAACAAGCCGTTCTGCGATGGCTCGCATAAGAAGGTGGGGTTTGTCGGGTAGCCTAGCGATCTCCCCCCTTGAGGGGGAGATGTCGCCGAAGGCGACAGAGGGGGTCGGTACGTCCTGACGCCAACGCCATCGCGGCCAGAGAATGCCGGGGCTCCACGCGAGACGACCCCCTCTGGCCTGCCGGCCATCTCCCCTCGAGGGGGGAGATTACGCTGCCTTGGCCCAGCGCTCGTGCCTTTATCGGCCCGTTCATATCCGCTAAGGGGCGGAGACGAATTCTCCGGACCCGCCAATGACCGCCAAGACCAAATCGCCACCTCTCTTCCTCGGCATCGATACCGGCGGCACCTATACCGACGCCGTGCTGTGGTCGGAGGCCGGCGGCCCTAACGGCAAGGTGCTGGCCAAGGCCAAGGCGCTGACGACACGGCACGATCTGGCGGTCGGCATCTCCGGCGCGGTCGATGCGGTGCTCGAAATGGCCGGCACCGACCCGGCAGCGATCAAACTGGTGTCGATGTCGACGACGCTTGCCACCAATGCGCTGGTCGAGGGCCAGGGCGGCCGCGTGGCGCTGGTCATGATCGGCTTTGCCGAAGGCGACCTTGCCCGCGACGGGCTGAAGGCGGCGCTCGGCACCGACCCGGTGGTGTTCTGCCCCGGCGGCCACGATGTCCATGGCAATGCGGCAAAGCTCGATCTTTCCGGGCTGGAGGCAGCTTTGCCGGAACTGGAAAAGTCGGTGTCCGGCTTTGCCGTCTGCGCCTATTTCGCCACCCGCAATCCGGCGCACGAGCTAAGCGCGCGGAACCTGATCCGCGACAGGACCGGCCTGCCGGTCACCGCCAGCCACGAACTGTCGGCCAAGCTCGGCGGCCCGCGCCGGGCGCTGACGACATTACTCAACGCCAGGCTGATCTCGATGATCGACCGGCTGGTCGCGGCAACCGAAGGCTTTTTGGCCGCGCGCAACATTGCCGCCCCGCTGATGGTGGTGCGCGGCGACGGCGCTCTGGTCTCGGCCGCCTTTGCCCGCCAGCGGCCGATCGAGACCATCCTGTCCGGCCCGGCCGCCAGCCTCGTCGGTGCCCGCCACATGACCGGCCTCGACGATGCCGTGGTCTCCGATATCGGCGGCACCACCACCGACGTCGCCGTGCTCGACAAGGGCCGGCCGCGGCTTGATCCGGAAGGCGCCACCGTCGGCGGGTTCCGCACCATGGTCGAGGCCGTCGCCATGCGCACCTTTGGGCTCGGCGGCGATTCCGAAGTGGCGCTGGAGGACGGCGCGCTCAATCCGAGAATCCTGCTCGGCCCGCGCCGCCTGGTGCCGCTGGCGCTGGCCGGCTTGATGCATGGCGAGGCCGTCACGGCGGAGCTCGAGCGCCAGCTGCGCGCGCCCAATCCCGGCCGCATGGATGGCCGTCTGGCGGTGCGCACCGGCGTGCCGGAGCGGCTGGCGGCCGGACTGACCGGCGCCGAAGCCAAGCTCTACGAACTGATTGGCGCCGTGCCGCAGGCTCTCGACAGATTGCTGACCTCGAACGCCCAGAACGCCACCTTGAACCGGCTGGTGTCGCGCGGGCTGGTGCATGTCGCCGGCTTCACGCCGTCGGACGCCGCGCATGTGCTGGGCCGGCAGGCCAATTGGGATGCGGCCGCGGCGCGTCTGGGTGCCGAGCTGTTCGCGCGCAGGCGCGACGGCCGCGGCCAGTTCATCGCCGCCTCGCCGGAGGCGATCTCGGAACGGGTGCTGACCGCGCTGACCCGCCTGTCGGCGGAAGTCATCCTCGAGACCGCCTTTGCCGAGGACGGGCTGGATGGCGCGGCGACCGTCGCCCATGCCCTGGTCCAGCGCGCCGTCGACGCGCATCCCGGCATCGCCCGCTTGAGCGTCGCCCTCGACCGTCCGGTCATCGGCCTCGGCGCCTCGGCACCGCTGCACTATGCCGGCCTGGCCGAGCTGGTCGGCAATGACTGCATGGTGCCTGAGGATACCGATGTCGCCAACGCGCTCGGCGCCGTCGTCGGCCAGGTCCGGGTATCGGCCGAGGCGCGGGTCAGCCAGCCCAAGGAAGGGCTGTTCCGCGTTACCTCCGGTGAAAGCGTGCGCGATTTCAACGACGAAGCAGCGGCGATCGCCGCAGCGGAGAAAGATGTGCGGGCGATTGCCGCCGGGCGGGCTAAGGACGCCGGCACCGACAGCGCCGAGATCGAAATCGCCAGCGAGTTCCGCGTCTCCACCGTAGAGGGCCAGCGCATGTTCATCGAGGCGCATGTCGTGGCGGTGGCGTCGGGACGGCCAAGGATTGCGGTGTGAGCGCGTAATCTCCCCCCGAGGGGGAGATGTCGCCGAAGGCGACAGAGGGGGTCGCCTCGCATGAAGCGCGACGCGATTTGGTGCAAAGAAGAGGTTGCACTCCACGCGAGGCGACCCCCTCTGGCCTGCCGGCCATCTCCCCCTCAAGGGGGGAGATCGGCAGCGAAAACGCCCTACCTTCACCTTAGGCCGAGTTGACCCTACAACCTTGCCATGTCAAAGGCCCGAGGCCGGCAAGCCGGCCAAGCCCTGGAGAAGCCCTGATGACTGATCGCGTCGAGATCGCCGGATTGCGGATTGCCCGCGAGCTTCATGATTTCGTCGTGAACGAAGCGATGCCGGGCACCGGCATCGAGGCGGAGGCATTCTGGAACGGTTTTTCGGCGATCGTCTATGATCTCTCGCCAAAAAACCGGGCGCTGCTCGAAAAGCGCGATGCCATGCAGGACAAGCTCGACCGCTGGTATCGCGACAATGGCGCGCCCGTCGACATGGAGGCCTACAAGACGTTCCTCCGCGAGATCGGCTATCTGCTGCCCGAGGGGCCGGCGTTCAGCGTGACCACCGAAAATGTCGACCCGGAAATCGCTTTGGTTGCCGGGCCGCAGTTGGTGGTGCCGGTGATGAACGCTCGTTATGCGCTGAATGCCGCCAATGCGCGCTGGGGCTCGCTGTACGATGCGCTCTACGGCACCGACGCTATCCCGGAGACGGCCGGCGCCGAGCGAGGCAACAAATTCAATCCGGCGCGCGGCGCCAAGGTCGTCGCCTTGGTGAAAAGCTTCTTCGACGAGGCGGTGCCGCTCACCACAGGCAAATGGGCCGGCGTCAACGGGCTTTCGGTCGCCAACGGCATGTTGCGGCTGGGCGAGGGTGCCGGCGCCACCACGCTTGCCGACCTCAGACAGTTTGCCGGCTATCGCGGCGACGCCGCCGACCCCGAAGCCGTGCTGCTCACCAAGAACGGCCTGCACATCGAAATCGTCATCGACCGCAACAACCAGATCGGCCGCACCGATCCGGCCGGCATTGCCGATGTCGTGCTGGAATCGGCACTGACCACCATCCAGGACTGCGAGGATTCGGTCGCCGCGGTGGATGCAGAAGACAAGGTGCTGGTCTACCGCAACTGGCTCGGTCTGATGAAGGGCGACTTGGCGGAGGAGATCACCAAGGCCGGCAAGAGCTTTGTCCGCAGGCTCAACCCCGACCGCACCTATACCGCGCCCGATGGCGGCACGCTGATCTTGCCCGGCCGGTCGCTGATGCTGGTCAGGAATGTCGGCCACCTTATGACCAATCCGGCGATATCAGACCGCGACGGCAACGAGGCGCCGGAAGGCATTATGGATGCGGCGCTGACGGCGCTGATCGCGCTGCATGACATCGGCGTGAACGGGCGCCGCGCCAATTCTCGCGCCGGCTCGATGTACATCGTAAAGCCCAAGATGCACGGGCCCGACGAAGTCGCCTTCGCCGTCGAGATTTTCGACCGCGTCGAAGCGCTGCTCGGCGTGCCCAAAAACACCATCAAGATGGGCATCATGGACGAGGAGCGGCGCACCACCGTCAACCTCAAGGAGGCGATCCGCGCCGCGAAAGAACGCGTCGTCTTCATCAACACCGGCTTCCTCGATCGCACCGGCGACGAGATCCACACCTCGATGGAAGCCGGCCCGATGATCCGCAAGGGCGACATGAAGCAGGCCGCCTGGATTGCCGCCTACGAGGCCTGGAACGTCGACATCGGGCTGGAATGCGGGTTGGCCGGCCACGCCCAGATCGGCAAGGGCATGTGGGCGATGCCCGACCTGATGGCGGCGATGCTGGCCGAGAAAATCGCGCATCCCAAGGCTGGCGCCAACACCGCCTGGGTGCCGTCGCCGACGGCGGCAACCCTGCACGCCACGCACTACCACAAGGTTGATGTCCACGCCGTCCAGGCGGCGCTGAAGAGCCGCCCCAAGGCGAAACTCGACGACATCCTGTCGGTGCCGGTAGCAAGGCGGCCGAACTGGTCGCCTGAAGACATCCAGAAGGAACTCGACAACAACGCGCAAGGCATTCTGGGCTATGTCGTGCGCTGGATCGACCAGGGCGTCGGCTGTTCGAAAGTGCCGGATATAAACGACGTCGGCCTGATGGAGGACCGCGCCACGCTGCGCATCTCCTCGCAGCACATCGCCAACTGGCTGCATCACGGCGTCTGCACGCCCGAGCAGGTCATGGAGACGATGAAACGCATGGCGGCGATCGTCGACCGCCAGAACCAAGGCGATCCGCTCTACCGGCCGATGGCGCCGGATTTCGACAAGTCCATCGCCTTCCTCGCCGCCTGCGACCTCGTCTTCAAAGGCCGCATCCAGCCCAACGGCTACACCGAGCCAGTGCTGCACGCGCGGCGGCTGGAGCTGAAGGCGAAGCAGGGCACCTGAAGCGAAGGCATGGGAGTCGGGGTCCCCCTCCCCCTTGAGGGGAGGGTGGCCCGAAGGGCCGGGAGGGGTCCTGCAAGAAGTGCGCCGACTCCCATTCCAGCGACAAGAACGGGATTGTCTTGGCGACCAATACTCGGTGCCATCTTGATCTGCGCATATCGTGCAGACGTTAAAGGCCGAGCACGTCGCCGGCGACCCCACCCGGCCGCTTCGCGGCCACCCTCCCCTCGAGGGGAAGGAAGCCTACGCCGCTTGTGCCATCCGTTCCGAGCTCATGCGGTAGGAAATCGCTTCGGCCAGATGGATGCGGCCGACCGTCTCGCTGGCCTCGAGATCGGCCAAGGTCCGCGCCACCTTCAAGACGCGGTGATAGGCTCGTGCGGAAAAGCCGAGCTTTTCGCTGGCATCCCTGAGCAGCGACAGGCCGGCGGCATCGGGCATGGCGATCTCCTCGATGACTGACGGCGAGCAATGGGCGTTGGTGGTGGCGGTCGCGCCGAGCCGCTCGAAGCGCTCGCGCTGGATCGTACGGGCGCGGGCAACACGTAGTGCGACGGCGGCACTTTTCTCCGCCCGGTCCGGCCGGATCAGATCGCTGGCCGAGACCGCCGGCACCTCGATCCTGAGATCGATACGGTCGAGCAGCGGGCCGGAAATGCGCGCCTGGTAGTCGGTGCGGCAGCGATCGCCGCGCAGGCAGCGATAGCCGGGCTCGCCGGCCATGCCGCAGCGGCACGGGTTCATCGCCGCGACCAGCTGGATACGTGCCGGATAAGTAACGCGGTGGTTGGCGCGCGCGATCATGCAGTCGCCGGTCTCCAGCGGCTGGCGCAGCGCATCGAGCGCCTGCGGCGAGAATTCGGGAAACTCGTCGAGGAACAGCACGCCGTGATGGGCAAGCGAGGCCTCGCCCGGCCGCACGCGCAGACCGCCGCCGACCATCGCCGCCATCGAGGCCGAATGGTGTGGTGCACGGAACGGCCGCCGGTCGGTCAGCTTGCCTTCGCCGAGTTCGCCGGCCACCGAGGCGATCATCGAGACTTCGAGCAATTCCCTGGGCGCCAGCGGCGGCAGGATCGACGGCAGCCGCTGCGCCAGCATCGACTTTCCCGATCCCGGCGGCCCGACCATCAGCAGATTGTGGCCGCCGGCCGCCGCCACCTCCAGCGCCCGCTTGGCGGTCTCCTGGCCCTTGATGTCGGCAAGGTCGGGCAGGTCGCGCGCCGCGGCATGGATGCCGGCTTCCGGCCGCGACAGAACCTGCGTGCCGCGAAAATGATTGGCGATGGCGATCAGGCTGCGCGGCGCCAATATGTCGAAATCCTTGCCGGCCCAGGCCGCTTCCGGCCCGCAGGCGAACGGGCAGATCAAGCCCTTGCCTTCGGCATTGGCACCGATTGCCGCCGGCAGCGCGCCAGCCACCGCGGCGATGGTGCCGTCGAGCGACAATTCGCCAAGCACGACATAGCCGGCCAGCATGTCGCCCGGAATGGCGCCGAGCGCCGCCATCAGCCCGAGCGCGATCGGCAAATCGTAGTGGCTGCCTTCCTTGGGCAGGTCGGCGGGCGCCAGATTGACGGTGACCTTCTTCGACGGCATCGACAGGCCGGATGCATGAAGTGCTGCCTGCACCCGCTCGCGGCTTTCGGCTACGGCCTTGTCGGCCAGCCCGACGATGTGCATGTTGACCTTGCCCGGCGCGATCATCACCTGCACGTCGACCGGCACGGCCTCGATGCCCTGGAAAGCAACCGTGCGAACCCGCGCCACCATGTCTTCACCCCGGATGCAGGCTTTTGCCCCAAGCCTTTGCGATCATGCCGCGAACGGCGTCACCCGAGACAACCACAGATTTCCGGCGAAGGCAAGAACATTTGGGGAACAGCTGAGCGCAACGGCGGCAATGGTTTGCAACGCGGCCGCTCGCGAAGCGAGGCTAGTTGCGCTTCTCCTCCACGGCATCCCAGAACAGGCTGGCGATGTCGGCGCCGCCGAAGCGCTGCACTTCGCGTATGCCGGTCGGTGAGGTCACGTTGATCTCGGTCATGTAATCGCCGATGACGTCGATGCCGACGAGGATGAAGCCGCGCTCCTTCAGCGAGGGACCGATGCGGGCGCAGATCTCGCGTTCGCGTTCCGTCAATTCGGTCTTTTCGGCGCGGCCGCCGACATGCATGTTGGAGCGCGAATCGTGCTCGGCCGGCACGCGGTTGATGGCGCCGACAGGCTCGCCGTCAATCAGGATGATGCGCTTGTCGCCAGCCCGCACCTCCTTGAGGTAGCGCTGCACGATGTAGGGTTCGCGGAACAACTGGCCGAACACTTCGAGCAGCGAGGCGAGGTTGCGGTCGGCCTCGTGCAGGTGGAAGATACCGGCGCCGCCATTGCCGTAGAGCGGTTTGACGATGATATCGCCGAACTCCTTGCGGAAGGCTGCGACCTCGAGAGGGTCCTTGGTGATCAGCGTGTCCGGCATCAGGTCGGGAAATTCGGTGACGAAGATCTTTTCCGGGCTGTTGCGCACCCAGGCCGGGTCGTTGACCACCAGCGTCTTCGGATGGATGCGCTCGAGAATATGCGTGGTGGTGATGTAGTTCATGTCGAAGGGCGGATCCTGCCGCAAAAGGATGACGTCCATCTCCGAAAGATCGGTGCGGACTTCTTCGCCCAGCGAATAATGATTGCCCTTCTCGTCGCGGACCTGCATCGCCTCGATACGGGCAAACACCTTGCCGTCGCGCAGCGACAGCCGGTCGGGCGTGTAGTGGAACAATTGGTGGCCGCGCCGCTGCGCCTCCAGCGACAGTGCAAACGACGTGTCGCCGGCTACCGACACGGTGGAGATGTGGTCCATCTGGACGGCGACTTTCAGGGGCATGGCAGCTCTCCGGCGCACTTGGAGCGATCCACTTGGACGCACAAAGTACGCTCCAACATTTCTTGAATCCATGCATCGTGCTTTCCGAAAATCGATTCCGATTTTTCGGGCCGATGCATCGACGACAGCGATATAAGGAAATCGGCGGCCTCTGCCAATCGGCCAAGGTCATGATGAGGCTGCGCTTCGCTTGGCGCAGATCCCAACGCGATGTGCCTTCAGCGGTCGAACACCAGCTTGGAATAGCCGAGGAAGGACAGCGCCATGGCGACCAGCGAGGCGACCGCAAGGGCTATGAGCGGCGACACCATCGGCAGTGCGAACAACATGACGCAATAGACGAGATAATTGACGACGCTGGTGGCAATGCCGACGCCGCCGTAGCGGGCGCCCTCATGCGCGATGCCCCGGCTGGAAGGCGAGAAGGTCAGGTGGCGGTTGATCAGCCAGGTGGCGGACAGCGCAAAACCGATCGAAATGATGCGGGCTGCCAAGGGGCCAAGCGGCGTTGCCGCCAGCACCAGCCAAAGCGCACCCGCGTCGGCGACGAAGCCGATGCCGCCGGCGACAATGAAGCGGGCGAGGCGTCCCATTTAGGCTCTAGGCCGCGCGCGGGGTCTTGCGCGGTCCGGCCTTCAAAGTCGCGAGCGCGCTTGCACGTTCACGTTCGACGCGACCGGAAGGCATCGACAGATAGAAGATGCGCTTCTGCTCGGCGCGGCCGCGCGACACCGAATCGAGGATCACCCCGGTCACCGCCGCCAGCATCGACAGCAGCAGCAGGCCGACCGACAGAACCCAGGTCGGCATGCGCGGCACAAGCCCGGTTTCGGCGAACTCGATCAGCACCGGCGCCATCAGAAACAGGCTTGATGCCAGGAAGAACACCGAAAAAGCGCCGAAGAAACGCAGCGGCTGCGTCTCCTTCATCAGCATGGCGAACATCCACAGGATCTTCGCGCCGTCGCGAAAGGTCGACAGCTTCGACGAGGAGCCTTCCGGCCGGCGGCCATAGTCGAGTCCGATCTCGCTGACCGGCAATTTGAGCTGCGAGGCGTGCACCGACATTTCGGTCTCGATCTCGAAACCGCCGGAAACGGCGGGAAAACTCTTGACGAAGCGCCTGGTGAAGGCGCGGTAACCCGAGAAGATATCGGTAAAGTCCGAGCCGAACAAACGTTTGTAGAGGCTGTTGAAGATGCGGTTGCCGAAGGCGTGGCCTGTCCTGCCGGCGTCGTTGGCGACGCCGCGCCTGGTGCCCACCACCATGTCGGAGCGCTCGGTCAGCAGCGTGTTGATCAGTTGCGGCGCGTCCTCCGGCGCATAGGTGCCGTCGCCGTCGGCCATCAGGTAGATGTCGGCCTCGATGTCGGCGAACATGCGGCGCACGACATTGCCTTTGCCCTGGCGCGGCTCGCGCACCACGATGGCGCCGGCGGCGCGGGCTCGGAGCGCCGTCAGATCGCGCGAATTGTTGTCGTAGACATAGATCGCGGCGGCAGGCAGCGTTTCGCGAAAGCGCCGCACCACTTCGCCGATCGTCAGCTCCTCATTGTAGCAAGGCAGGAGCACGGCGATGCTCGGCTCATGGCGCACTTCTTGTGGCATTTTTCGTCTCCGGATGCCCTGTGAGGCCCCTGACCGCTCAAGCGCCGGCCTCGCTCGGGCGGCTTTACTATTTATTGAAGCTGTTAAGGCTAGGTTTAAACCGCACCGTATTCCTTCCAAAGGTCCTGATATGAGCACAGCCGACGATGGCGCCTCCATTTGGAGGTCCGATATCGCGCTGGCGCTGCTTGCCACGTTGCCGGCACTTGCCGTCAATGCCCTTGCCGGCTTCCCGGAATTGACCAATGCCGGCGGCGACAACGACAATCTGCTGCGCCTTGTCGAAGTTCGCGACATGCTGGCCAGCCAGGGCTGGTTCGATCTGCACCAGTACAGGATGGGCCTGGAAGGCGGTTTCGTCATGCATTGGTCGCGGCTGGTCGATGCGCCGATCGCCGCCATCATCATCGCCGTATCGGCCCTGACCGGCAGCGCGGCCTTTGCCGAGAATGTTGCGCAAGTGCTGTGGCCGACGCTGCTCTTCTGCCTGACCGTGTTTTTCACCGCCCGCGCCGCACGCAGCTTTGCCGGTGACAGCGCCGTGCTGCCCGCTGTCGTGGTCGGCGCTGCCGCACTGTATTTCATTGGCATTTTTTCGCCTGGCGCGCTCGATCACCACAATATCCAGCTGATGCTGAGCATGGCCAGCCTGAGCCTATTGCTTGAAGCGCCAATGCGCAGGCCGGCGGCATTGCTCTCCGGCCTGTGCGCCGGATTGATGCTGGCCGTCGGTATGGAGACCGCCCCTTATGTGGCCACCATCGGCGCCTCTGTCGCCATGCTGTTCGCCCTCGGCGCCAATGGCGAGAGGCTGATCGCCAGGGATTTCGGCCTCGGCTTTGCCGGCGTGTCCGCTCTCGTCTTTGTCGCCACCATTGCGCCGTCTGCCTGGGGTCAGGCGCAATGCGACGCCTTTTCGACCGTGCAGTTCGTCGTCGCGGCGATTGCCGGAACCGGCCTTGCGGCGATAGCGTCGATCGAGCCGGCCGGCCGCACGCGCCAACGGCGCATCGCCTCACTTGGCCTGCTTGCCCTGCTATTGGGCGCTGTCGTCGTCTTGTTGTTCCCACAATGCCTGGCAGCGCCCTACGCCAACCTCGATCCGCGCCTCAAGGAGCTATGGCTTGATCACATCGACGAGGCGCAATCGCTGTTCAAGCTGCTCGCTGAAGATCCGGCCGGGGTGGTGGCGCGCTATGCCACGCCGCTCATTGCGCTCGTGCTGATGGCGCTTCGCCTTGGCCGCGGTGGCTGGCGGCGGCAGGACAGCCTTGTCGGCGCGCTGCTTGTCGTGGCCTTCATCGTCAGCGCCTGGCAGGTACGCGGTTCGACATTCTCGATCGCCTTCGCCGTCATCCCGCTTGCCGCCTGGATTGCCAAATGGCGTCAACGGGCCGAGGCCAGCGCGTCGCGCGGGGTGGCGCTGCGCATGGCTGCCGTCTGGCTGGTTTCGGTGAATGCGGTCTGGACTGGGGCTGCCGCGGCGACCTCGGTAGCCTTCGACGACAGCAACACCACGGCGGATAATGGCGACGGCACCGATGTCGCTTGCCAGCGCATGGCCTCCTTTGCGGCACTCGGCCGCCTGCCCGGCACCACCGTACTGGCAATTTCCAATCTCGGATCGCCTATCCTGGCCTATTCCGGACATCGCGTCTTCGCTGGGCCTTATCATCGCAATGTCGCCGGCAACCTGCTGGCGCTCGATGCCTTCCTTGGGTCTGATGCCGATGCCAGGACGGTCGTGGCGGATCATCACGTCGGCCTCGTCGCGCTGTGCCCCGGCAGCGCCGAAAGCAAGCTCCTCGCAGCCAAGGCGCCGGCAGGCTTTCTTGCCGGGCTGATGCGCGGCAGCGTGCCGGAATGGCTTGAGCCGGTTGCCGGGACCAGCGGAGCCGCCGTCGAATTGTACCGCGTCCGGCTGGGCAACTGATCGATCGGCGGCCCGTGCGGCCTTTTGTCGGACATAAGTCCTGACAATCCACTCTTTCGCCCTTGCCCGCCCGACATGGCTGGATAGGATGCGCGCCGGCCGACCGCGATCATTGGACCGGGAGAGAATTTCATGATGCCATCGGCACGCTTTGCCGACCTCGAAGGCGCTTCGGTGCTGATCACCGGCGGCGGCTCCGGCATTGGTGCTGCCTTGACCGAAGGTTTTGTCCGCCAGGGGGCAAAGGTCGCCTTCATCGATATCGCCGACCGTCCGAGCCTGGCGCTGGCCGATCGGTTAGACAAGGAGCTCGGCCGGCGGCCGTTCTATCTCAAGACCGACATACGCGACATCGAGGCATTGCGGGTATCAATCGCCAAAGCCGCCGAGGCGCATGGCAACGTGACCGTGCTGGTCAACAATGCCGCTCAGGATGACCGTCATGCCGTCGAAGACGTCACGGTGGAGTTCTGGGACAACAACCATGCCATCAACCTGCGCCCGCATTTCTTCAGCGCACAGGCGGTGGCGCCGGGCATGAAGCGGGCCGGCGGCGGCTCGATCATCAACTTCACCTCGACGTCGTTTCTCATCAACCATCCCGATATGCCGGCCTACACCGCCGCCAAGGCCGGCATCGTCGGTCTCACCAAGGGTCTTGCCGGCAAGCTCGGCGTCGATGGCATCCGTGTCAACGCGATCGCGCCCGGCTGGGTGATCACCGAGCGGCAGAGAAAGCTCTGGGTCACCGAAGAAGCGCTCGCCGCTCATGTCGCCAAACAGTGCATCAAAGAGGTGATGCAGCCGGAAGACATTGTCGGCACCGTGCTGTTCCTGGCGTCGGATGCCTCACGCATGCTGACCGCGCAGATGCTGATCGTCGATGGGGGGTTCCTGTGATCTCATCGAGCAAGGCAGCTTCCGTCGCGGCCGTCGACTGGGGCACCACCCGTATGAGGGTCTGGCTGCTCGACGGCGCCGGCAAGGTTCTCGCCGAGCGGCGCGGCGATGACGGGCTGATCACCGCCCAGGCTAAAGGATTTTCGTCCATTCTTGAAGGGCATCTGGCTGCACTGGGCGCAGCCGAGGCGCTGCCGGTCATCATTTGCGGCATGGCCGGTTCGCGCCAGGGCTGGCTGGAGGCGCCCTATGTCAGCGTGCCGGCGCCGATCGGCGCTATTCTCGCCGGCGCTGCCCGCATCCCCGGCCAGCGCCGCGACATCCGCATCGTGCCCGGCCTTGCCCAGCGTCTGGCCGACGCCCCGGATGTCATGCGCGGCGAGGAGACGCAGCTTGCCGGCGCCGGTTTGCCGGCAAAGGGACGCCATGTCGTCTGCATGCCTGGCACGCATTCGAAATGGGTGCTGGTCGAGGACGGTGCCGTTGCCGGTTTCGGCACCTGGCCGACCGGCGAGCTGTTTTCGGTGCTGGCCGCGCACTCGATCCTGCGCCATTCGCTGGGCGAGCCGCCGAAGCCGGTTGCCGCCGAAAATCCATTTTTCCGGGAGTGGTGCCTGAAGGCGTTGGCCGAAGGCGGTGACATCGGTTCAAGACTGTTCTCGATCCGCGCCGCCAGCCTGCTGCAGGATCTGAAGCCCGAGGATGCCGCCGCGTGCCTGTCCGGCCTGCTGATCGGCGGCGAGATCGCTTCGGCAAATCGCCGTTATGGGGCGAGTGCCGTGCCCGTCGTGCTGATCGCGTCGGGCGCACTTGGCACGCTCTATGCCGACGCGCTCGGCCTTGCCGGGCTCGCGGTCAGGGTGGTCGACGCCGACGAGGCGGTGCGTGCCGGTCTTGCCGAAGCCGCGCGCGAAAATGGCATGATCGCCGGAAATGGAGTTGCCGCATGACAGAGACCGCACCTTTTCCAAAGCTCGAGCGGGGTCTGGTCGCCATCCTGCGTGGCCTCAAGCCAAGCGAGGCGGTGGCGATCGGCCAGGCGATCTTCGGCGCCGGTATCGAAGCGATCGAGGTGCCGCTCAACTCGCCCGATCCTTACGCCTCCATCGCCAGCATTGTCGGAGCGCTTCCTCCAACAGCCTTGGTCGGTGCCGGCACGGTGCTCAGCGCCGCCGATGTCGACGGCCTGCACAAGGCCGGCGGGCGGCTGCTGGTCAGCCCCAATATCGATGCCGAGGTCATGGGCCGTGCCATGCACTACGGCATGGTGACGATGCCCGGCGTGTTCACGCCGACCGAGGCATTTCAAGCAATCCGGCTCGGCGCCTCGGCACTGAAATTCTTCCCGGCGAGCGTGCTTGGCGCGGCGGGCATTTCGGCGATGCGCGCGGTGCTGCCGGCCAGTGTGCTGGTCGGCGCGGTCGGCGGCGTTTCGGATAAGGATTTTGCCGGCTACAAGGCAGCCGGCGTCAGCGTCTTCGGTCTTGGCTCCAGCCTGTTCAAGCCGGGCATGAGCGTCGACGAAGTGGCAGCGCGAGCGAAAGCCGCAGTTCAGGCCTGGGACGCGGCGTTTGGAGTGGCATGATGAGCGAGACCATTGTTTCGGTTTTTTCCGACCATGTCTGCCAACTCGGGGAGGGACCAAGCTATGACCCTGCCACCGACACGCTCTACTGGTTCGACATCGTCAACGGCCAGCTCCTCGAACAGCGCCTGTCGGGCGGTGCCGTCAAAATCCACGAGCTCGGTCAGATGGCCAGCGCCATCTGCATCATCGACGACCAACGCCAGCTGATCGCCACCGAGACCGGTCTGCATGTCCGCGACGTCGCGACCGGCAAGCTGACGCTGCACACGCCGATCGAGGCCGACAATACGGTCACCCGCTCGAACGATTCACGCGTTCACCCTTGCGGCGCCCTCTGGGTCGGCACCATGGGCAAGGGCGAGGAGAAGGCCGCCGGTTCGATCTACTGGTTCTTCAAGTGCGAGCTGCGCCGGCTCTATGCCGACGTCACGGTGCCCAATTCGATCTGCTTTTCCGAGGATGGGACGATCGCCTATTACACCGACACCAGCACCGGGCTGTTGATGCGCGTCGGCTGCGATCCGGCGACCGGCCTGCCGGTTGGCGAACCGAAGGTCTTCGTCGACCACCGTTCGGCCAAGGGCTATATCGATGGTTCGGTGCTCGACCGTGACGGCATATTGTGGAACGCCTGCTGGGGCGGCAGCGTCGTCGAAGCCTATGGACCCGACGGCAAGCTCGTCCGTTCGGTGGCGATGCCGGCGACGCAGCCTTCCTGTCCGGCTTTCGTCGGCAGGAATGCCGACCGGCTGGCGGTCACCTCCGCCTGGTCGGGCAAGAGCGAGAAGCAGCGCCTGCTCGACCCGCAAGCCGGCATGACATTTATGCTCGACATTCCAGTCAATGGTCGCTTCGAGCCGCGTGTGCTGATTGGCTGACCATGATCCCGAAAAGTGGGAACCGGTTTTCGGAAAAGATCATGGTCAAACAGGAAGATGGCGCCGTTGCTGTCGTGCAGGCGTCCGGCTGACGTCGGTTCCGCGAAAGCCGAATGCATTCGCCGTGCGATGCTAGAACGGTTCATCGTTTCGCGGGAACGCTGAACCGCTCTATCTCTTTGTTTTGACGCAATTCCGGACGGAAAACCGTTTCACACTTTTCCTGGAATTGCTTTAGCAATCGTGCTGCCGGGAAATCGTTCGATCATGTCAAGCCGCAAGCCGAAGCTGATCCTTGTCTACGAGCCAGAAAAGGCTTGCTTCGATCGGCTGGTTGCCGATAACCACGTGCCGGAGCGTGCCGCCGAAATTGCCTCCTATCTGGCGCAATCGACCGATATCGCTGCTGAATTCGACGCACTTGCCGCCGCTTGCCAGAAGCGCGGCCCGTCGTTTGCGCCGGTGGCGCTCGACGACGCCGCAAGCGTTCTCGCCGGCGAGGACCCGAAGACCACGCTAGTCTGGACGCTGACCGACGGCATCGCCTATTTCCGCGGCGGCGCGGCACCAGCTCTGGCACGGCTGAACGGCCTGGAGGCGATCGGCGCCGACGATGCGCTTTTCGCGCTCTGCCAGGACAAGTTCCGTTCAGGCGCCGTGCTCGGCGCGTTCGGCTTGCCGGTGCCGCAGGCGGGCCTTGCCCGTGACGGCGCCTGGCTGGTCGCGCCGCCGGCTTCGCCCGCCGGCTGGTTCGTCAAGCCGAACCGGCTCGGCGCCAAGATCGGTATCTGGCCCGATTCGCGCTGCCACGATCTCGGCCATGCGCTGGAGCTTAGCCGGCGCGTCTTCGCCGCCTATCGCGACGATGTCGTCGTCCAGCCCTATGTCGCCGGCCGCAACGCGCGCGCCAGTTTTCTCGGATTGAGGCCGGATACCGGCGTCGAGGCGCTGGGCATCGCCTTTGTCGATTCAGGCGGCGATTTCCAGACCATGCAGGACAGCCTGGCGCTTTACGGCAATACCGGCGAAGCGGCCAAAGCCACGGGAAATTACGCCGAGCCGTTGCTGCTGCCGGTCGCCGGCAGCCAGCCTCTGGCTGATGCAAGGATCCGCAACATCGCCGAAAGCCTGATGGTCGGGCTTGGCCTGCGGGATGTGTTTTCCATCGATTTCCGGGTCGAAGCCGACGACAGCGTCCACCTCATCGAGTTCGAGGTCTGCCCCGGCCTGCCCTGCTTCGATTTCCGCGATTACTGTCGCCAGCAATGGGGCTTGAGCCTCGCCGATACGATGGCGGAGGCAGCGGCGAACCGGCTTCTCGCCTAAATCCCCTCGACCAGCACGATTTCGCCCTCGGCCACCTTCTGGCGGATCGCGACGGCGCGCTGGTATTCGGGAGAGTGGTAGCAGTCATGCGCCGCCGCAAGCGACGGAAACTCGATGATCACGTTGCGGTCGCGGCCCGGCCCCTCGGCCTTCTCATGCGCGCCGCCGCGCGCCAGGAACTTGGCGCCGAAGCGGTCGAAGGCCGGTTTGGCAGCTGCGACATAGTCCTTGTAGCCTTCCGCATCGCGCACGTCGACGCGAGCGATCCAGTATCCCTTGGGCATGGCATTTCTCCGAAATGGTTTTGGGGATGTTACGCGGAGCGCATTTCGTCAAGGATGGCTTCCGCCGCCGCCCGCCTGTCGGCCGCACCGACGATCGGCCGGCCGACGACGAGATGGCTGGAGCCGTTACGGATCGCCTGCGCCGGCGTCACCACCCGCTTCTGGTCGCCATGGTCGCTGCCCTTCGGCCGGATTCCCGGCGTCACGACCGCCAGGTCGGGGCCGACGATGCGGCGCACCGCCTCAGCTTCCTCGGCCGAGCAGACGATGCCGCCCATGCCGGCATGCAGCGCCTGCTCGGAGCGCCTCAGCACCAGTGTATGCGGATCATACTCATAGCCGGCGTCGATCACGTCCTGCTCGTCCATCGAGGTCAGCACGGTGACCCCGAGCAGGCAAAGGTCGCTGCCCCTCGCGGCCTCGACCGCCGCCTTCATCGTCTTCGGATAGGCATGGATGGTCAGCATGCTCATGCCCATCCTGGCGATGTTGTCGACCCCCTTGGCAACGGTGTTATCGATGTCGAGGAGCTTCATGTCGAGAAAGATCCTAGTGCCGCCGCTGGCCAGCTCGCGGGCGAAATCGAGCCCGCCGGCAAAGGCGAGCTGGTAACCGATCTTGTAGAAGGAGACGATCCCGTCGAGCTCGCGCACCGCTTTCTCGGCTTCCTTCAGCGTCGGCAGGTCGAGGCCGACGATCAGCCGTTCCTGCATCGTGTCGGCATGCGCGGCGTCCGGGATCATGCCTCGATCCGCGTCGACAGCATGCGCGAGGTTTCGATCAGCGTTCGGCATAGGTGCTCCATCGATTGGCGTAGTCTTTCGTCCCGGAAGTTGCCCTCGTCGTCGAAGGCGTAGCCGCCCTCCGGCACCGAACACTCCGGTGTCACCACCTCCATCCGGCAGCGTACCAGAACGGCGCGCAGATGGTTGATGCAGCGTATCCCGCCGAAGGGTCCGTTGGAAGACGAGCAGAGGCCGGCGACCTTGCCGGCAAGCGGCCTGAACGTCCGGCCGCCATCCTTGCGCAGCTGGCTCACCCAATCGATGCTGTTCTTGAGCAGCGGTGGAATGGAGCCGTTATATTCGGGCGTCGCGATCAGCAGCCCGTCATGGGCGGCGATCATCCGGCCGAGCTTGACGGCGTTTTCGGGAATGCCTTCGTCCTTTTCCAAATCCTGGTCGAGGATCGGCAGCGGATAGTCGGCGAGCGAGATGCGGGTCACCTCGGCGCCCTGCATGGCAAGTTCCTTCTGTGCCACGTCGGCGGTCCTGCCGCTATAGGCGCCGCTGCGCAACGAACCGGCGACGACGAGAATTTTCGGGATCACAGCCATGGGTCTGCCTTGTCACCCGATGGGTATAAGACAAGTGCTATTCAAACCCAACGCTTCAATTCATGCGGCCCCGCGTCGGTAGATCCAAAGCTGCGTCGGCGGAATGTTGCGGATGACGAAATGGAAATGCTCGACCGTATAGTCGCCGCGGCCCGGCGGGATCGGCGACAGCGGCCCGTAAGTCAGCTGCACGATCGGCCGGCCCGCCGGGATACGGTCGAGCAGGCTCTCGACATAGGCGATGCGCTGGGCGACAGGGAAATTGAGCAGCGGCACGCCCGATATCACAGAATCGAAGATCAGGTCGCGCTTGTCGCCAAGCGTCGCGTCGAGATTGAAGGCGTCGCCCTCGATGACGTTGACGCCTGGATAAAGCTGGCGCAGATGGCGCACGAAATCAGTGGAATATTCGACCGCGTAGAGGTTCTCAGGCTTTATGCCCTGGGCGAGGATGGCGCGTGTGATGACGCCTGTACCGGGCCCGACCTCGAGCACCGGCAGGCCGGATGTCGGATCGACGATCGAGGCCATCTTGCCTGCGGTGATGGAACTGGTCGGGACGATCGAACCGACCGCCTTCGGCTTGTCGATCCAGCCCTTGAAGAACTTCAGCTCGTCGTCGAACTTTTCCGCCAGCGTCTTTCGCAGTCCGGGACTACGCGTCATCGAAAGTCCTCCTCAACGCTCCCTCGCATGCTACTTAACAGTTACGAGGTGCAAGACAAGTCGAATCCCCGGATAAGGTGTTGATGACGCTCGGGAAGCGTTTTCCAGGGATCAGCTTCAGTGCTCGCCGAACGTTTCGAAAAAGTCTTTCATGCGGGCGAAAAATCCGCTCGACTGAGGCGAATTGTCCTTTGAGGAAAGCTGCTCGAATTCCTCCAGCAATTCGCGCTGACGGCGCGAAAGGTTCTGCGGCGTCTCAACCACGGTCTGGATGTAGAGGTCGCCGATATTGGGCTGGCGCAGCACCGGCATGCCCTTGCCCTTGAGGCGGAACTGGCGACCGTTCTGGGTGCCTTCCGGCACCTTCACCTTCGTCTGGGTACCGTCCAGTGTCGTCACCTCGAACGAGCCGCCAAGCGCTGCCGTCGTCATCGAGATCGGCACCTTGCAATAAAGATCGGCCCCGTCGCGCTGGAAGAATTCGTGCGGCTTGACCGCGAGGAAGATGTAGAGATCGCCCGACGGGCCGCCGCGCAGGCCGGCCTCGCCCTCATTGGCCAGCCGGATGCGGGTGCCATCCTCGATGCCGGCAGGGATGTTTACCGACAGCGAGCGCTCCTCGGTGACACGGCCCTGGCCGGCGCATTTCGGGCACGGATCCTTGATGGTCTGGCCGCGCCCCTGGCATTGCGGGCAGGTGCGCTCGATCGAGAAGAAGCCTTGCGTGGCGCGCACCTTGCCGTGGCCGTTGCACATCGAGCAGGTGACGGGCTGGGTGCCAGGCTTGGCGCCGCTGCCCGAGCATTCCGAGCAGGAGATCGAGGCTGGCACCCGAATCTGCGCGGTCTTGCCGGAAAATGCCTCTTCCAGCGTAATTTCCATATTGTAGCGCAGGTCGGCGCCGCGCTCGCGGCCGCCGGACGAGCGGCGCTGGCGCCCGCCCATCATGTCGCCGAAAATGTCTTCGAAAATGTCGGCGAAACCGCCGGCGCCAAAGCCTTGCGCCCCGCCATTCATACCGCCGTGCTCGAAGGCGGCGTGGCCGAAGCGATCATAGGCGGCGCGCTTCTGCGGGTCCTTCAGTGTCTCATAGGCTTCGTTGATTTCCTTGAACTTGTGCTCGCAGGCATGGTCGCCTGGGTTGCGGTCGGGATGGAACTGCATGGCGAGCTTGCGAAAAGCGCTCTTGAGCTCCTTCTCGTCGGCGCCCTTTTGCACGCCTAGCGTTTCGTAAAAATCAGCTTTCATGTTTTCCCGCAGTCCGGATAGTCAACGTCTTGAAGCATCGTTGCGTCGTTTGCCGGCACGCTGTTCCGATTTAGGTGTGATGGAGCCGCGATGCCAGTGTCTACGAGGCTTTGTCCGCATTTTTTCGGGCAGCTCAGCGTTTTTCCGGCAAAGGGTTGCAAAAAAGCCCGGCTGTGCGCCGGGCTTTTTCCCTTACCTGTACCGTCAGGCGGTTCAGGCCGACTTCTTCTTCTCGTCGTCTTCGTCGATTTCCTCGAAGTCGGCATCGACGACGTCACTGTCCTTGGCGGCATCAGCCTTGGCGTCGGCCTCGGCGGCTTCCTTCTGCGAAGCCTCGTACATGGCCTGGCCGAGCTTCATCGAGACTTCGGCGAGCGTCTGCGTCTTGGCCTCGATCTCGGTCACATCGTCGCCTTCGGCAGCGGTCTTCAGCGCCGCGATCGCATCGGCAATCGCCGTGCGGTCGGCCTCGGAAACCTTCTCGCCGTATTCCTTCAGAGATTTCTCCGAGGAATGCACCAGCGCCTCGGCCTGGTTGCGGGCCTCGACCAGCGCGCGCCGCTTCTTGTCGGCTTCGGCATTGGCCTCGGCGTCCTTGACCATCTTCTCGATGTCGGCGTCCGAAAGGCCGCCGGACGCCTGGATGCGGATCTGGTGCTCCTTGCCGGTGCCCTTGTCCTTGGCCGAGACGTTGACGATGCCGTTGGCGTCGATGTCGAAGGTGACCTCGATCTGCGGCACGCCGCGCGGCGCAGGCGGGATGCCGACCAGATCGAACTGGCCGAGCGCCTTGTTGTCGGCGGCCATTTCACGCTCGCCCTGGAAGACGCGGATGGTCACCGCCGACTGCGAATCCTCGGCCGTGGAGAACACCTGGCTCTTCTTTGTCGGAATCGTCGTGTTGCGTTCGATCAGCCGAGTGAACACGCCGCCCAGCGTCTCGATGCCGAGCGACAACGGCGTCACGTCGAGCAGCAGCACGTCCTTGACGTCGCCCTGCAGCACGCCGGCCTGGATAGCGGCGCCCAACGCGACGACTTCATCCGGGTTGACGCCCTTGTGCGGCTCCTTGCCGAAGAACTGCTTCACGATCTCCTGGATCTTGGGCATACGGGTCATGCCGCCGACCAGGACGACTTCGTCGATTTCGCCGGCCTTCAGGCCGGCATCCTTGAGCGCCGCCTTGCAAGGATCGATCGTGCGCTGGACGAGATCCTCGACCAGGCTCTCGAACTTCGCCCGCGTCAGCTTCAGCGTCAGGTGCTTGGGGCCGGTGGCATCGGCGGTGATGAAGGGCAGGTTGATCTCGGTCTGCGTGGTGGACGACAGCTCAATCTTGGCCTTTTCAGCCGCTTCCTTGAGGCGCTGAAGGGCGAGCTTGTCGTTCCGCAGGTCGATGCCCTGTTCCTTCTTGAACTCGGCTGCCAGATATTCGACCAGACGCATGTCGAAATCCTCGCCGCCGAGGAAGGTGTCGCCATTGGTCGACTTCACCTCGAACACGCCGTCGCCGATTTCGAGCACCGAAATATCGAACGTGCCGCCGCCAAGGTCATAGACGGCAATCGTCTTGCCTTCCTTCTTGTCCAGTCCATAGGCAAGCGCGGCCGCCGTCGGCTCGTTGATGATGCGCAGCACTTCGAGGCCGGCGATCTTGCCGGCATCCTTGGTCGCCTGGCGCTGGGCGTCGTTGAAATAGGCCGGAACGGTGATGACCGCCTTCTCGACCTTCTCGCCGAGATAGGCCTCCGCCGTTTCCTTCATCTTCTGCAGGATCATCGCCGAGATCTGGCTAGGCGACTGCTTCTTGCCGCCGGCCTCGACCCAGGCGTCGCCATTGTCGCCCTTGACGATCTTGTAGGGGACAAGCTTCTTGTCCTTCTCCGTCACCGGATCGTCGTAGCGGCGGCCGATCAGGCGCTTGACCGCGAAAATGGTGTTCTCAGGATTGGTAACCGCCTGGCGCTTTGCCGGCTGGCCGACGAGGCGCTCGCCGTCGCTGTTGATGGCGACGATGGAAGGGGTCGTGCGCGCGCCTTCCGCATTCTCGATGACCTTGGATTCCTTGCCGTCCATGATGGCGACACAGGAATTGGTTGTTCCCAGATCGATACCGATTACTTTTGCCATTTCTCTAATCTCTCCGCTAAGCAGGCTCTCAGGACCCGTACAGGCGTTCCGACGAAAGCCCCTGTTCACAAGAAATTCCGCTCCGGCAACCGGCATTCGGCGCTGGACGGCTTGGCGCGTATATAAGAACAGGCTGCGTGGCGCGCAAGCATTCTGCGCAAGGCGTTCACCTTTCATCGCGGTTGATCGGATTCGGGACCGGCAGGCCCGTATTTTCCGGCGGTGATCCAGCCGGCCCGGCCCCCGGCCCATGAACCTTTCCGCCTCGCCCCGCGACTGACGCTCAGGTGCCGCGTGGTGCGGCCCCGGAAAGGAAAGCCCCATGACCACAGATCCAGAGGCTCCATGGTCTCCGGGAACAGCAGGAACTCAGCGCGACCATCGCCTTCGGGACCGGGTCGATGCGCTGGGCTTTTCGCTGGTTCCGTTGACCCTGCGCGGACGCAGGCGTATCGTGACGTTGAGGAAAGCAGACAATTCGATCAGGGATGAACGTGCCGGAACGCCGCGCCTTGCCCTGATTTGCGCGCCGGGACCGGATGCTTCTCCCATGACCTGTGGGGGGAGATCCATGTCTTGCGACCACGGCGCGTTCGTGCGCTCTCGTGCCGGCCGTTTGCGCCGCGCCATCCAGGCTGCCAGCGGATTGTCGATCTTGGCGCTCGCCGCTGGGCTCTGGCTCGGTGGCTCGGCCCAGGCTCAGGAAACCCAGATCATCTATCCCGGCTCAATGGCAGTGACCGGATTCTCCGGCACCATCATTCCCAATTTCGAGGAAGGCCTGCCGCCGGGCGTCGATCCCGTCGACGAAACCTTCATCGACACGGCGCGCGCGACCTTGCGCATCTTCGACGTCTCAAGGCTGGGCGGGCCGGCGTCTGGCCAATTGGTCTTCACCCCGCCACCGTTCGAGGTCACGGCCGGGCAAATCGGCCAGGTGTTCGGCATCACCTACGACGACGGCGTGCGCGACGGCGTTCCATCGGCCATTCCAAACCTCTATGCCGGCGCCACGTCGCTGCACGGCATCCGCATAGTCACGCCAGACGGCGACGCCGACGGCCGGCCGGAGCGGCAGCGCCGCGGCACGGCTGACGCGGTCTTCATGGACGGCCAGTTCGGCACCGAAAACGGCGGCGGCTCCGGAACGATCTGGAAGATCGACGGCATCACCGGCGCCGTCTCGAAATTCGCCGATATCGACGCCAATAGCGGTCCCGGCATCGGCGACGTCACTTTCGACAATATCCACCGCCAGTTCTTCGCCAGCGATCTCGACACCGGCCTCATCCACCGCATCGACGCCAATGGCGCGCTGCTCGACACGTTCGACCACGGCATAGCCGGCCGCCCGGCGCACGGGCTTGCCGCCCTTGCCGACGACGGCTCGGTGATTGACATCCAGGGTGCTGCCTTCGACAGCGAGGACCCCGACAGCTGGGGCTACACGCAGGACGAGCGCCGCGTCTGGTCGGTCGCCTATCGTGGCGGCCGGCTCTATTATTCGGTCGGTGATAAGGCGGAGATCTGGTCGGTGGGCGTTGCCGGCGACGGCAGTTTCGCCGGCGACCCGCGCTGGGAACTGACGGTCAAGGCCGACAAGGATTACGCGGTCACCGACATCGCCTTCGACAACGAGGGCTTCATGTACCTGGCCCAGCGCGGCCCGGTGGAGAACCGCTACGACTACAGCCAGTTCGCCGATTCCGGCAAGGGTGAGGTCATCCGCTACTGGCGCGAAAATCCGGACGATCCGGCGACGGAATCGGCCTGGGTGGAAGTGCCGCAGGAATATGCGGTCGGCTTCCCGCAAGACAACCGACAGTCGGCCGGCGGCCTCGACCTGCAATATGGCTACGATGCCGAAGGCAATCTCGATACCGGCGTCTGCACCGACACGCTGGTCGATACCGGCGACAAGTTGCGCGACAACCCGGAGCTTGCCGAACAACTCGCAGCCGGCGGGCCGCTCGCCGTGCACGGCGTGCAAATCACGCCGACGGCACTGGTCAAGCCGGCCAACATGCCGCCTTTCGGCGCGTGGTTCGTCGACTTCGACAATTATTTCGAAGACCCGGAAGTCGAAGGCCATGTCGGCGACGTCGAGGTCTGGCGCCCCTGCGAAGGCCGTGCCGGCTATTACGAGCAGGTGCCGGGCGGCTATCTGCCACCGTTCTATCCGCCGGACTTTCCGCCCCCCGGCAATCTGCCTCCTTGCCTTGATGTCGAGGATGTCAGGTATTTCTGCACGCCCCCCGGCCTCGAGGCCGATCTCTATCTCCATGACCATGCCGGCTTTGGCGGCGATTCGATCAAGGCTCTGTCCAGGACGCCTGGCGTTGGGGTGACTTCACCTCTGTCGCATGCGCCCGGCGCGCCATACACGATCGGCATCACCGGCCATTACCCTGGCGATACGGTCGATGTCGGGCTCTGCTTCTACAGGCAGTCCGATAGCGACAAGGGTGGCTACTACCCTTGCTGCAAGATGACCTTGCGGCTCAGAACCCCAGCCGTCAGCTGCGAACCGTGAGGAGGGGAAGATGAGCAATCTCGCATTTTTCCCGCCTGCGACAAGCAGCCCATCAACCGGCAAACAATCATCCGTCATGGAGACCATCATGAAACCCCTGTCACTCGCCAGGCGCGGCGTGCGCTGGCTGATGGCGGCCGGTATCGCGGTCGCCATGCTGAGTCCGCTGCAAGGCTTCGCTGAAGACCTTGCTCCGGCCAAGACCAAGCCTGCCGATGCGGGCATCTACACTGCCGTTCCAGATCCCAGGCTCGATTTCGACAATCCTCGCACCGTCAATCCGGAGCCGGGCCGGATCGTGCCCTTCTTCACCAAGAAAGGCACCCAGAGAGGCTGCGACTATGTCGTATACTCGCTGAGCTTTGGCTTGCGCGGCAATCCGCAGGGTTTTGCCAGCCCGGACCTCGCCGCCATGCTGAAAAAGGTCAGGCTCGATTTCAGGGACCAGCTCCCGCACGGCCTGCGCATCGTCGGCGTGCATGTGACCGGCGACGGCACCGATGCGTCCGGCGGACCGCTGCCCGGCGCTGCGATCAGCAGTTCGGCTGGCCCGGACGATACCGCGACGGTGTCCGATTTCCGGATTTCCGCCAGCGATCTCGACGGCATCGGCGCTGCGAACCAGCGCGTCATCACGTTCCAGATCACCGCCAAGATCGACCATGCGGCGTTTCCGTCGCCGACGATCGTTCACAACCAGGGCGCGGTTAAGGTGAGCCGCGAACGCGGCGCCGGCATCGAAATCCCGTCGCAGGATCCGGGCAAGCCGGACGACGGCAATTATCTCACGGGTGCAAAGACGTCGATCAAGATCGACGTCACCAGGTGCAACCCGCCGCCTCCACCTCCCGGCAAGGAATGCTTCAAGGTGGAGCGCGGCACGGTCGATTGCTTGCCCGGCGGCGGCGCCTTCATCTACCACATGCCGGTCGGCCCAGAGATGGCCGGCAAATGGGTGCAGCTTTCGACGACGACACCCGGCATCACCATCATTCCCGACACGCAATTGGTGCCGGCCGGCGGCGGTGTGCTCAATTGGAAGATCGTCGGCGCTTCACCCGGCGACGTCATCCACATCATCGTCACCGGTATCGAAACCTATGCCGGCCCGAGGGAGGGCTGGGGCCGGTGCTGTACGCAGACCATCGATATCGTCATCCCACGTGATCAGCGCTGCCCGCCGAAGGACAAGGAACCGGATCTGAAAGTCGAAAAGCGCGCCGACGTGCAACGTTGCACGATGGGCGGCGGCTGCGACTTCACCATCAGGGTCACCAATGTCGGCGATGCACCCTACCACGGCAAGATCGTGCTCGACGAAGTCACCCTGCCGGCCGGCTCCACCCTCGATTCAGGGCCGAACCCGCCTTGGGTCTGCGCGCCTGGAACCACCCCGATGATTTGCACTCATCTGGTGACCACGCTCAATCCGGGTGCCTCTGTCGACCTCAAGCTCGGCTTCAAGCCGGCCGCAGGCTGGCGAGGCAGCGTCTTGCGCAACTGCGCCACTTACAATTACGGCGCCAGCGGCAAGCCGCTTTTCGGCAGCCAGCAAAACGATCGCGGCTGTGCATCGATCCCGGTCTGCCGGCGTGGCGATCGTGACCGCGACTGCCGGCCGCCGGTGGAGAAGAAGGTCGACCTGATCCTGAAGAAGCGCGCCCGCACCGAATTCTGTTCGGCCGATGGCGTCTGCACCTTCGTGGTCGACATAATCAACAATGGCAGCGTCCCCTATAATGGGCCGCTGACGGTCGTCGATACCTATCCGGGCGGCGCGCCGGCATCCTCGACCTTCGGCCCGACGCCGCCATGGACATGCGGACCGAACGGCCCCGGCCAGTTCCGCTGCGACACCGCCGGCATCGTGCTGTTGCCTGGCGCCTCGACGCCGATCTTCGTCAGGGCGGTGATGCCGGCCAACTACCGGCCCGACAGTGTCGAGAACTGCGCCGAGGTGAAGGCTATTCCCGGTGAGAACGACATCACCAACAACAGGGCCTGCGCCAAGGAACGCATCCGTCATCCGAATGGCGGCCAGCCGGCCCTGCGCATCACCAAGGTATGCAATGCCTCGCTGGCCGGTGCTGCGGTCGTTTCCTGCCGCATTACCGTCATCAGCCTCGGCACCATTGCCCCGACCGGTCCGGTACGGGTCAACGATGCCGCGACGCTGATAGCCGGCGGAGCGCCGGTCCAGATCCAGACCGTCACCCCAGACGGCGCGGAATGGGCTTGCGGACCGCTTCCGGCCAACACACTGTCCTGCCAGATTCCTGGCGCTGTTATGACGCCTGGAACCAGCCGCCATTTCGACCTGACGGTTGCCGCGAACGGCGAATTCGAGAACTGCGCACGCGGCTCCTACGGCCCGGCTCCGGGAGACGACATCGTCTATCCGATCGGCCAGGCCTGCGCCAAGGGCGGCGGCGCCTCGACCATCCGCGTCGAGAAGACCGGTGATGCCGAGTGCAAGCCCGGCCAGCCCTGCTCGTTCGAGATCACCATCACGAACGATGGGGCGAGCGCCTTCTCTGGCCCGGTTCGCATCGGCGATGCCATCGGCGTCGAAGGCCTCGGCCGGCTGGAGGGCGTTGCGATCACCTCGATCGATCCGCCCTTCGGCTGCTCGCCGGAGCCGGCAACCTTGCCTGCCTCCTGCATTGCCAATTTGACGATCGGCTCGGGGGAAAGCCACGTTCACAACGTGACCGTGGTGCTTCCCGACGACGGTCGCCTGGCAAATCTGCAGGGCACGGTCAATGGTCAGAACTGCGTCGGCGTGCTGTCTCCGAACACGCCGGTGCAAGGCGGTGGCGACGTGTTGTCCCGCGGTGCGGCCGACGTGCAGGGTGATCGTGGCAAGGCCTATGCCTGCCATCCCTTCACCATCAGGAATGAGGTGAAGAAGGAATGCTCGCAAGGCTTCGTCATGAACGACGCCGGCAACTGCGTCTGCCCGCCCGGCACGACCTTCCGCAATGGCCAATGCTCGTCCGGGGGCGGCACGGTCATCGTGCCGAAGCCAAAACCTTGCGTTCTGCTCAAAGGCCAGATCCGCACCGAAGACGGACGCTGCGTCTGTCCGCGCGGAACCGAGCTGGAGAACGGCGCTTGCGTGGGGAAAGAGCCGAAGCCCGAGCAGTGCACCATCCGTGGCCAGATCCACGACGCTGCCGGCGATTGCGTCTGCCCGCGGGGCACCGAAGTCAGAGGCAATGCCTGCCGGCCAATCCAGCCAAGGCCCGAGCAGTGCACCATCCGTGGCCAGATCCACGACGCCGCTGGCGATTGCGTCTGCCCGCGGGGTACGGAAGTCAGGGGCAATGCCTGCCGGCCAATCCAGCCGAAGCCGGAGCAGTGCACCATTCGTGGTCAGATCCACAATGCCGCTGGCGATTGCGTCTGCCCGAGGGGCACGGAAGTGCAAGGCAATGCCTGCAGGCGCAAGAAGCCTGTTGTGGTGGAGTGCCCGATACCTGGTCAGATCCACAACAAGCGTGGCGTATGCGTCTGCCCGCGTGGGACAGAGCTGCGCGACGGCGCCTGCCGCAAACCACGGTTGGAATGCGCACCGGGCGCGCGGCCGATCAATGGCCGGTGCCAGCCGATCCGCAAACCGAACCTGCTGCTGAATCCAAAGGTTCTTCAGCAGGTCGTGCCAAGGAGGCGCAAGCCGCAGCTCGAGCAATAGGATCGCGAGGATCGCGCGCGGAACTTCAAACGGTGATGGTTCGCGTCACCCAAAACCCGCCGGAGCGATCCGGCGGGTTCTTTCTTTGGCAGCGCTGTATTTCGGCGGCTTGCATGAACCTTACGGCAGTCAGCAGCGACAAACTCCTGAAGGACCCCATCAACCCATCAGGAGAGAGAAATGCCTTCAGCCAAACGTCTTTTCCGAACTGTGGCGACCAGTGCATTGATCGCAGCCTCGCTTGCAGGCACGCCCGCCTTCGCCAAGCAGGCGAACATAAAATCGATGTCATTCCATACGGAAAGCGCCAACACGACAATCCATGTCGGCTCGAGCGACAAGCAGAAATGGGACACGCTGAAAAGCGGCAACGTCCAGTTCTGGGGCCACATGAATCTCGACCTCTGGTGGCCTGGCTATGTGCAGGATGTCGCCGTGTCGCTCGGCGTCTGCGGACCAGGCCAGTGCCAGGCGTTCCCGCCGATCTGGAGTGCTTCGCCGCTTAGCCGCGACTACGACCACCAGGAAAATTTCTCCTTTGATCCCTCCATCATCCCGCTGTCATCGAATACCGGCATCGCCGTCGTACCCGATGGCGATGAGATCATCGCCAAGTGCAACCAGCACCTCCAGGCCGACGGCCCGACCAAATCCTATTCATTCACGCACACATTCCACGCCAGTTTCTCGGCAGCCACCGACACTGCTCTCGACATGGACAATGCGGTCAGCGAAGTACAGGGCGGCAGCTGGCCGCATCCGCTGTACGGATCGCACTATGCCGAGCATGGCTCGTTCGACGTTCAAATCGTCTGCGATGCGGTCGTCAAACCAAAGGTCCAGGACATCGCCACCGATTTTGGCGAGTTCGACGTGAATGACGTCAGGCTGTTCTTGACGACATACCAGTCCAACCAGCCAGGCTCCGCGCCTGGCACTGTTTGCCCTTCGCTCAGGGTCACCAGCCGGGCGCAAGCCAACCAGGCCGGGCCGGTTACGATGCGCATCTGGCGCCAGAAGGACGGTGGGCCGATCACCTCCGAGGTGCAGCAGGCATGGGCTTCGTACGATGCAGCGAAGAACGGCTATTTCGCGCTTTATGAAAAATGGGAGGATGTCGGCGCCACCGCCTATTTCCAATACAAGACCGAGATTGTCGGCAACGACCCGTTCGAGCCCTTCGACGGCTGGAAGGACATCACCGTCCATTGCACGAGTGCCGGCGGCGGCGGCTTCACCGATTCACCGCAGGACAACCCCGTCAACCCGCCGGTTCATTCGGACTGGCAGGGGCGAGGTCACCGTGTCCGACAGCGCCGGCCTCAAGAAACTCTGCCCGTGCAAGGGTCAGGTGACGTTCGAAGTCGAGCGCGATGCGCCGGGCGCGTTTCACTACCGCATCAGTTGCTCGAATGGTGCCTTCTTTACCGGCACGACTGCGGCCTTCAACAATGGCGGTGTGTTCAAGGCGAGCGCCGCGCACGATCTCAGCATCGTCAGGACGCGCTCGATCCAGTGCACCCTGCAGGAAATCAAGCAGAACGGTTCAATCGCGACCGTCGATACGGATACGGAGGATTTCACCTGCATAAAGCGCACCTTTGATCCGAAGGCCGACGATCTCGTCTCGACCACCCGTCCGGATTCCGATCAGCCCAAGCTGCCTCCGGTCGTCGTCGATCCCGGCCGTAAATGTCTGCCCAGCCAGAAGCTGATCCACGGCAAATGCATCGACAGGCCGCTCGTAGACGCGTGCCGCAGCACCGAAAAGCTCGTCAATGGCAAGTGCATTGGCATCAGCATCCACTGCTGCTCGGCTACCATCAGATCGGACTAGAATGCGTAAGGAATCCGGTGATCGCCGACAGGTGCAACCGCAATGAGCTGCGCATCGACGGAAGATGCGTGCGCAAGCCGCCGGTCGTTATCGACTGCAAGCGCGGCTACCATTTGGTCGGCAAGGCATGCGTCAAGAACCCGGTGATCGTCACCGCCTGCCGTGCAACCGAAAAACTGGTGCGTGGACATTGTGTGCCCAAGCCGCCGCTGAAGAAGCCCGATCTGCAGAAGGTGAAACAAGGCAACGGCAAGCTCTTCCTGCCACGGACGGCCAGGCCGCGGCTTCATCCGAACTGAAATCCAAGGCCTTGCCCTGGAAAGTCCTTGCACTGGAGGAAAGGTCTGCACAGGAGAGAAGTGGCTCGCACCGCTTCTCCCCTTCTGCGCGGATGCGGTATTGACGCCGGATTCCTGTCGACAAGCGGCGCCGAGATGATTACGCCGATGGGGCTCAACAACGGGAAGCGGACATGGCTCAAAAAACCCTGATCGCGCCATCGGTGCTGGCGTCCGATTTCTCGAAGCTCGGCGACGAGGTCGAGGCGGTGGCGGCCGCCGGCGCCGACTGGATCCATCTCGACGTCATGGACGGGCATTTCGTCCCCAACATCACCTTCGGGCCGCCGGTGATCAAGGCGATTCGCAACCGCACCAAGGCCTTCTTCGACTGCCATCTGATGATCGCCCCCGCCGACCCCTATCTGGCCGCCTTCGCCGAGGCCGGGTGCGACGGCATCACGGTGCACGCCGAAGCCGGGCCGCATCTCGACCGCTCGCTGCAGACGATCAAAAACCTTGGCAAGAAGGCCGGTGTGTCGCTCAACCCGGCGACACCGGAGACGATGATCGAATACGTGCTCGACCGGCTCGATCTTATCCTGATCATGACGGTCAATCCGGGCTTCGGCGGCCAGGCCTTCATTCCGGCGATCGTAGACAAGGTGAAGCGGGTGAAGGCGCTGATCGGTGACAGGCCGATCCGGATCGAGATCGACGGCGGCATTTCGCCTGAAACTGCGCCCCTGGTCACCGCCGCCGGCGCCAGCGTGCTGGTCGCTGGTGCGGCCATCTTCAAGGGCGGCAGCGTCGAGGCCTACCGGGCAAATATCGAGGCAATCAGGGCGGCGGCGGACAAGGCGGCCGGCTGACCGCCGCCGTTCGGCCGGAGACAGCCGCTCGGGGGGACTTATGAGCAACCATCTGTTCGATGCTTTCCGTGCCCGGATGCCCACGCCCGGACGCCTTTTGATGGAGGCAGAGGACGGGCGCTCGATCAGCTATGGCGAAATGCTGGCGCGCTCCGCTCAACTGGCACATGTGGTGTCGCAGCTGGGCGTCGAAGCCGGCGACTGCGTCGCCGTTCAGGTCGAGAAAAGCCCGGAGGCCATTTTCCTCTATCTCGCCTGTCTGCGTGCCGGCGCGATCTTCCTGCCGCTCAACACCGCCTATACGCTGACCGAGCTCGACTATTTCTTCAGGGATGCCGAGCCGCGACTGATCGTCTGCGACCCGGCGCGAGTGACCGAGATCGGCGCTTTGGCGCAGGCCTCGGGCGCTGCGGTCGCGACACTCGGCAGCAAGGGCGAGGGTTCGTTGACCGATCGCGCCTCTGAGGCGGCCGTGGACTTCCACGACGTGGCGCGCGGACCGGACGACCTTGCTGCGATCCTCTACACCTCCGGCACCACCGGCCGTTCGAAAGGCGCCATGCTCAGCCACGAAAACCTCGCCTCGAATGCGCGGGTGCTGGTCGACCTCTGGCGCTTCACTGCCGCAGACGTGCTGATTCACGCGCTGCCGGTTTTCCACACGCATGGCCTTTTCGTCGCCACCAATGTCGTCCTGATGGCCGGCGCCTCGATGCTGTTCGAAACCAAATTCGACCCGGCCCGCATCGTCTCGCTGCTGCCGCGCGCCACCGTGCTGATGGGCGTGCCGACATTCTACGTCCGCCTGCTGCAGCAGGACGGTTTGAACCGGCAAGCGGCGAAAAACATCCGCCTGTTCATTTCCGGCTCGGCGCCGCTGTTGGCCGAGACGCACAGAGCCTGGCGAGAGCGCACCGGCCACGCCATCCTCGAGCGCTACGGCATGACCGAGACCAACATGAACACGTCGAACCCTTATGATGGCGAGCGGCGTGCCGGCACGGTCGGGTTTCCCCTGACCGGCGTTTCCCTGCGCATCACCGACCCCGAGAGCGGCGAAACACTTGCCAAGGGCGATGTCGGCATGATCGAGGTGAGGGGTCCCAATGTCTTTTGCGGCTACTGGCGCATGCCGGAAAAGACCAAAGCGGAGTTCCGTGACGACGGTTTCTTCATCACCGGCGATCTCGGGCTGATCGATGCCGACGGCTATGTCCACATCGTCGGCCGCGGCAAGGACCTGATCATTTCCGGCGGCTACAATATCTATCCAAAGGAAGTCGAGAGCGAGATCGACGCGCTGCCTGGCGTCGCCGAAAGCGCTGTCATCGGCGTTGCCCATCCGGATTTCGGCGAAGGCGTCACCGCTGTCGTGGTGAGGGCGCCAGGCTCGACCATCAGCGCCGCAGGGATCGTCGAGGCCATCGCCGGGCGCCTCGCCAGGTACAAGCATCCGAAACGGGTGATCTTCGTCGACGAACTGCCGCGCAACACGATGGGCAAGGTGCAGAAGAACCTGCTGCGCGAAGCCTACAAGGACCTCTATACGTCCAAAGCCGGCTAACCCTAACGAGCAGAGCTGCCTGCAAAAACCCTGGCGCCATCGATCCAGACGCTTTTAATGTCCAGATCGTCCGACAGCGAAACGATGTTGGCCGCGGTACCGTTGGCGAAGCGCCCGAGCCGGTGCGACTGGCCGATCGCCTGCGCCGGATAGAGCGAGGCCATGCGCAAGGTTTCATCGAGGTCGAGACCGACGACGCGGTGCATGAAGCGCACCGCGGAAATCATGTCGAGATCCGCGCCCGCCAGCGTGCCGTCGGCAAGTGTCAGCCTGCCATCCTTGCGGTGGATGGTGCGGCCGTTCAGCGTGAACGAGGTCATGTCGGTGCCGATCGTCGCCATGGCATCGGTAACGAGCAGGATCTTGCCCGGCCCCTGCTTGGCGCGCAAGGCGATGGCCATGGTGGCCGGATCGACATGGATACCGTCGGCGATGATCCCGGCATAGAATGTGCCGGTATCGATTGCGGCGCCCGCTAGCCCTGGCTCGCGATTGCCGATCTGGCTCATCGCATTGAACAGATGGGTGACCACCGTTGCGCCGGCCTCGGCAAAGGCGCGAGCCGTGGCATAGCCGGTATCGGAATGGCCGATGCTGACGACGATGCCGGCCTTGCTAAGCGCCGACACCTGGCTGGGCTCGACGGATTCGGGCGCCACCGTCGTCAGCAGCACGGGCAGGTTTTTCCGTGCGGCGATCAGCATCGTCTGGTCGGAGTCTAGCATCGGCCGGACCAAAGCCGGGTCATGTGCGCCCTTGCGGGCGATCGACAGATGCGGCCCTTCGAGGTGCAGGCCCAGGAACCCCGGCACCTTCCTCCGTGCCGCCTCGGCTCCGGCCGCAACCGCCGCGGCGGTGATCTCGGACGTGCCGGTGATCAGCGTCGGCAACAGCGCCGCCGTGCCGAAGGGTGCGTGCGCCCGGCAGATGGTCTCGATCGAGGCGACGTCGGGATGGTCGTTGAGCATGACGCCGCCGCCGCCATTGACCTGCAGATCGACGAAGCCAGGCGCCAGCATGCCGCCGCCGGTCTCGATACGCGCAACATTGGATGGAATGGCGCCGGCGGCAACAATGGCCTCGACGAGGCCGTCGCGCACGACAAGCGCCGCATTGTCGTGCCAGTCGTCGCCATCGAAAATCCGGGCGCCAGTCAGGGCAAAACGGTCGCTCATAGGGTTTCCGTTACCTTGCGCAGATTGGGCGGCGTGTCGGGGTCGAGGCCGCGATGGCGGGCAAAAGCCTCGACGAAACCATAGAACGACACGATCAGCGTCAGCGGGTCGGTCAGCGGATGACCGGTTGCGACATGCGGCAGGCGCTGAGCGCTCTTTGCCTTGTTCGACGTCACAAAGACGGCAGCGCCCTTGCCGGCCAGGCTGTCGGCGGCATCGGCCACCGATGGCTCGGACGCATCGCGAGCAGCCAGAGCCAGCACCGGGAAACCGGGACCGACCAGCGCCAGCGGGCCGTGCATGACCTCGGCGGCACTATAGGCTTCCGCATGCATGGCGCAGGTTTCCTTGAATTTCAGCGCCGCCTCGTTGGCGATCGCCGCCGACGGGCCACGGCCGAGAATGAACAGCGATTTCGGCGTCTCGAGTGCCCCAGCCAGCGCCATCCAGTCGCAGGCGATCGCCTTGCGAAAATGCTCCGGCAAGCGCGCGAGCGCCACCAGGAGTTTCTCGTCGCCGGTGCAATGCGCCATCAAGGCGAGTCCTGCGACGGCTGAATTGACGAAGGTCTTCGTCGCCGCGACGCTGCGCTCCGGTCCGGCCAGGATGTCGATCGCGTAGTCCGAAGCCCGCGCCAGCGGCGAATCGGCGGTGTTGGTGATGGCGACGGTCAGCGAACCGCCGGTCCTCGCCGCTTGCGCCATTGCAACGATGTCCGGGCTCTTGCCGGACTGCGAGATCGCCAGGCAGGCCGAGCCGCCCAGCTTCAGCTTGGCGCCATAGATCGAGGCGATCGACGGGCCGACCGATGCAACCGCCAGCCCGGCGGTCAACTCCACGGCATATTTCATGAAGGTTGCGGCATGGTCGGACGAGCCGCGCGCCACGGTGACGACGAAATTCGGATCGCGCTCGCGAATGCCGCGTCCAGCTTCCGTCAGCACCGCGGCCGAGCCATCGAGCAGGCGGGCGGTGGCCTCCGGGATCTCCTCGATCTCGCGCCGCATATGGGTCGTTGTTGCGGTCACGGCCGGCCCTCTTCGCCCGGCCCGCTCAGCCGGAGTTCGGCGACAAAATCATAGGCGTCGCCCCTGTAGATGGAGCGGGTAAACTCGATCACCTTGCCGCTCGCCAGATAGGAGATACGCTCGATGTGCAGGCCGGCAATACCCGGCGGTACTTCCAGCAGATGTGCGTCGCCATCGCCGAGATTGGTGGCGGAAATGCGCTGCACCGCCCGCACCGGCCTGTTGCCGGTCTTTTCCAACGCGGCGTAGAGCGACGAACCAATCGCCGCCGGATCGGGCAGCACGCTTGTCGATAGCGAGGCGCGCTCGATCGCCAGCGGCGTGTCGTTGGCGATACGAAGGCGCGCCACGCGCGCAACCAATTCGTTCGACGCCAGGCCGAGCACCATCATCTCGTCGGGCGACGGCGGATAGAGGCCGCGGTCGAGCCAAGCCGAACGCACCGCCATGCCCCGCCGCGCCATGTCTTCGGTAAACGAGGTCAGCATCGACAGCGACTGCTCGACGCGCTCCATACGTGGCGCAACGAAGGTACCGGAACCATGGCGCTGGACGAGGATGCCGCCCTTGACCAGGTCCTGCACCGCCTTGCGCACGGTGACGCGCGAAATGTCGGCCTTGCTAGCGATGTCGCGCTCGGAAGGCAGCGCATCGCCAGGTCCGATCAGCCCGCGTTTGACCGCATCCTCGATGCTCTTCCTGAGCTGCAGATAGAGCGGCGCGCCACTCTGCGACGATTGTTTCAGCGCCGCAAATATCTGGTCGGCGGCCTCACTCATCGAGCTGCCTCCGCCGTGTTTGCGAAAATCCGAACCGCCATCTGAACCGCGCCGCCCAGCGCGTCGTCGAGCGGCGGTTTCAGCAGCGCCCGGTAGCGGGCCGACAGGCGCGGCGCATAAAGCGGCGCCAGCCCGCCGAGCAGGCAGAGCGGATCGTCGCCGCCGAGGTCGAGCACGCCAAGCGCTGCCTCGACATCGGCGATCGCCTTGTCGAGGATCCAGATAGCGACGGCGTCGCCTTTTTCGGCATGTTCGAACACCTTGGGCGCGAAGCCGCCGAAATCGCCGGGCTTGGCGTTGGTGGTGAATTCGACCACATCCTCGGGATTGTTGCGGAAAATGGCGAGCATGGTCTCCGTCAGCGGCGATCCCTGGCGGATGCCGTCATAGGCGAGCAGCGTCTGCTCGAGCAGGTCGCGGCCGATGCGGGCGCCGCTGCCCTGGTCGCCGACCTGAAAACCCCAGCCACCGATGGCGCGCGACTTGCCTCGTCTGCGCGCCATATAAGCGGTGCCGGTGCCGAGTATGGCCATGGCGCCGTCGCCTGAGCCAACCGCGCCTTCCAGCGCGATCTCGGCATCGGTCTCGACGCGGCTGATGCGGAACGGCAGGATCGCTTCGAGCTGCTGCCGGTAGGTGCCGACATTGGCGCCGGCAAGACCGAGAACGGCCGGAGTTTGCGGGATCAGTGCGGGATCCCTGCCCGCGGCGACAAAGGCCTGCTGCGCTGCGTCGACGATGTTCGTCCTGGCGCCGGTGAGATCGGTTCGGATGTTGGCGGCACCGCTTTTGGCGCGGCCGAGGACGCTGCCGTCGGCCGTTGCAAGGGCCGCCCTGCAGCTGGTGCCGCCGCCATCGATGCCGAGCACGAATTTCACGCGATTTCTCCTCCGGGCGGATAATACCAATAAAATACCAATAGCCAAGGATTAATTTCCGTTTCAAAAAAGTTAAGGCGTAGTTTGTTGGAAAATCAGCCAATTGCGTTCGCAGGCCTGCACCGCCGCAAGGATTTCATTAATGCGTGTGGACAAGTGGTATTTTTTTGGTATGGTTTTCTCGATTGGAGGAAAGCGGATGGCCGAAACGCGCACCGAAGCGCTTCACCAGAATGCCGAGGGACTGGATATCCAGGCCCCGGAAGCCGTCCTTTCCTCGTTGGCCAACGCACAGATCGAGGCCGCCAAGGCTGTGCACGGCGCCATTCCTGCCATTGCCGCGGCAGCCGAAATCATCGCAAGCAGACTGAAAAGCGGCGGCAAGCTCGCCTATGCGGCTGCCGGCAGTTCGGGCCTGATGGCACTGGCCGATGCGCTTGAGCTGCCGGGCACTTTCGGCATCCAACGCGACCGCATCGCCATCCTGATCGCCGGCGGCGACGAGGCCTTCAAGACACTGGCCGGCGGGCCGGAGGACGACACCGAGGAAGCTTCGGCAGCAGTTGCCGCCGCCCGCATCGGCAAGGGCGACTGCCTGATCGCCGTCTCGGCCAGCGGCTCGACACCTTATGCAGTCAGGGCGATCGAGGACGCCAGGCGCCGCGGTGCGGCGACCATTGCCATCGCCAACAACAGGGATGCGCCGCTGTTGCGGCTGGCCGACATCGCCATCCTGCTCGAAACGCCGCCGGAGCTGATTGCCGGCTCAACGCGCATGGGCGCAGGCACCGCCCAGAAGATCGCGCTCAACATGCTGTCGACGCTCGCCGCCATCCATCTCGGCCATGTCCATGACGGCTACATGGTCAACCTCATGGCCGACAACATCAAGCTGCGCGACCGCGCCGCACGCATCGTTGCCGCCGTCAGCGGGCGCGACAAGGACGAGGCGGCGCGCCTGCTCGAAAGGAGCGGCGGCGTCGTCAAGACCGCTATTCTGCTCGCCGCCGGCGCCGCCAGCGCCGATGCAGCCGAGAAGATATTGGAAGGGACCGGCCACAAGCTGCGGCCGGCCCTTTCCGCGATCGAGGGGAGCAAGGGGCGCAATGCCTCTGTTCTCATCAAAACCGAACCTGAAAAAGGTCAACAGGGAGACTGAGCATGACAACGAAGCTACTGACGGCACTTCTTCTCGGCACCAGCATTCTCGGCTCCGCCGGGGTGGCTTATGCCGACGACGTAACGCTCAACATCGAAAGCTGGCGCGGCGACGACCTTGCCATCTGGAAGGACAAGCTGATCCCGGCCTTCGAAGCCAAGAACCCGGGCATCAAGGTGGTGTTCGCGCCGTCGGCGCCAACCGAATATGACGCCGCCCTCGGCGCCAAGCTCGCCGCCGGCTCGGCGGGCGACCTGATCACCTGCCGCCCGTTCGACAAGTCGCTGGAACTCTTCAAGAAGGGCAACCTCGCCGATCTGTCGGCGCTGCCGGGCATGGAGAACTTCTCCCCGGTGGCCAAGTCGGCCTGGCAGACCGACGACGGCAAGGCGACATTCTGCGTGCCGATGGCCTCGGTCATCCATGGCTTCATCTACAACAAGGACGCCTTCGACAAGCTCGGCATCAAGGTGCCGGAGACGCGCGACGAATTCTTCGCCGCGCTCGACAAGATCAAGGCCGACGGCACCTACATCCCGATGGCGATGGGCACCAAGGACCTCTGGGAAGCCGCGACCATGGGCTACCAGAACATCGGCCCGAACTACTGGAAGGGCGAGGAAGGCCGCGCCGCACTGATCAAGGGCGAGCAGAAGCTGACCGACCCTCAGTGGGTCGCACCTTATGCCGAGCTTGCCAAGTGGAAGCCCTATCTTGGCGACGGTTTCGAGGCGCAGACCTATCCGGACAGCCAGAACCTGTTCACGCTCGGCCGCGCCGCCATCTACCCGGCCGGCTCGTGGGAGATCGGCCTGTTCAACACGCAGGCGCAGTTCAAGATGGGCGCCTTCCCGCCGCCGGTGCAGAAGGCCGGCGACACCTGTTACATCTCCGACCACACCGACATCGGCATGGGCCTCAATGCGGCGTCCAAGAACGCCGACGCGGCCAAGACCTTCCTGTCCTGGGTCGCCTCGCCTGATTTTGCCACCATCTATGCCAACGCGCTGCCGGGCTTCTTCAGCCTGAACAACACGCCGGTGAAGATGGAAGACCCGCTGGCGCAGGAATTCGTCTCCTGGCGCGACAAGTGCAAGTCGACGATCCGCTCGACTTACCAGATCCTGGGCCGCGGTACGCCGAACCTCGAAAACGAGACATGGGTTGAATCGGCCAACGTCATCAACGGCACCGACACGCCGGAAGCTGCCGCCAAGAAGCTGCAGGACGGCCTCGACAGCTGGTACAAGCCGGCGAAGTAAGAGTGCGGCGAAGCGTTGTCTCCCCCCTCGAGGGGGGAGATGTCGCCGAAGGCGACAGAGGGGGTCGGTCGAGGCAGGCTGCGGCTTGATCGCTGCTGGAAAGCACGGTCGAACGACGATAGCGCGCTGCCTCTGCCGACTCCACCCGCCTCGCTTTGCGAGGCACCCTCCCCTCGAGGGGAGGGAGGCGCCGCGCCCTTTGACGGCAATTGCAAGAACCTGATCGGCGGGACCGAACTCATGGCCGCAACACCGAAAAGACCGTTCCGCTGGCACATCGGCGTCTTTCTGGCGCCGGCAGTGCTGGTCTATACGGCGATCATGATCTTGCCGCTGGCCGGCACGCTGCAGCTCTCCTTGTTCCGCAACATAGACCAATCCCAAGTCTTCGTGGGACTGGCAAACTTCCGCACGCTGTTCGGCGATCCTAACTGGTCGGTGGGCTTCTGGAATGCTCTCCGGAACAATGTCTGGTTCTTCATCATCCACATGCTGGTGCAGAATCCGATCGGCGTCCTTTTGGCGGCGCTGCTGTCGAGCCCGCGGCTGAGATTCTCCGCCTTCTACCGAACGGCGATCTTCGTGCCGACAATCCTGTCCTTCGTCATTGTCGGCTTCGCCTGGAAGCTGATCCTGTCGCCGCTGTGGGGCGTGGCGCCGCATCTGCTCGATCTGGTCGGCCTCAAGAGCCTGTTCACGCCCTGGTTGGGCAAGGAGCAGTACGCGCTGACCACACTCAGCCTGATCTCGGTCTGGCAGTTCGTCGGCATCCCGATGATGCTGATCTATGCGGCGCTCTTATCCATCCCCGAAGAGGTGATCGAGGCGGCTGAATGCGACGGCATCACCGGCATGTCGCAGTTCTGGAAGATCAAGCTGCCGCTGATCCTGCCGTCGATAGGCATCATCTCGATCCTGACCTTCGTCGGTAATTTCAACGCGTTCGACCTGATCTACACAGCGCAAGGGGCGCTGGCCGGGCCGAACTATTCAACCGATATCCTCGGCACCTTCCTCTACCGCGCCTTCTTCGGCTTCCAGTTGCAGATCGGTGATCCCAACATGGGCGCGGCAATCGCCACGATGATGTTCCTGATCATCCTGGGCGGCGTCTGCGTCTACCTGTTCCTCGTGCAGACGCGCCTGCGTCGCTACCAGTTCTGAGGCGCCACATGAGCACGGCAACCCGCTCGCTGCCCCGCACCATTGGCGCGCATGCGATCCTTCTGACCTACACGGCGATCGCGCTGTTTCCGGTAATCATCGTCATCGTCAACTCATTCAAGTCGCGCGCCGCCATCTTCGGTGCGCCGCTGGCGCCGCCGACGCCGAAAACCTTCGATCTAATCGGCTACACGACGGTGATCGGCCAGGGCGATTTCATCCACTATTTCCAGAACAGCCTTGTCGTCACCGTCGCCTCGCTGTTCTTCGTGCTTTTGTTCGGCGCCATGGCGGCTTTCTCGCTGTCGGAATACCGCTTCCGCGGCAATTCGCTGATGGGGCTCTATCTGGCGCTCGGCATCATGATCCCGATCCGCCTTGCCACCGTCGCCATCCTGCAATTGATGGTGGCGAGCGGGCTAGTCAACACGCTGACGGCGCTGATCCTGGTCTATACCGCGCAAGGCCTGCCGCTTGCCGTCTTCATCCTGTCGGAATTCATGAAGCAGGTCTCGGACGATCTGAAGAATGCGGGCAGGATCGACGGCCTGTCCGAATACACCATCTTTTTCCGGCTGGTGCTGCCGCTGGTGCGCCCATCGATGGCGACCGTCGCCGTCTTCACCATGATCCCGATCTGGAACGATCTGTGGTTCCCGCTGATCCTGGCGCCGTCGGAGGAGACCAAGACGGTGACGCTCGGCGCCCAGCTGTTTCTCGGCCAGTTCGTCACCAACTGGAACGCCATCCTGGCGGCGCTGTCGCTGGCAATCATGCCGGTACTGATCCTCTACGTCATCTTCTCGCGGCAGCTGATCCGCGGCATCACTTCGGGGGCGGTCAAGTGAGTGAGGGTCGGGACGCGATCATTCGAGGCCTCACCGAGTCGGCAATCCGCCACAGATTCCGCGGCGTTCGCCAAACAAACTATTATCGCGAATGGCCGGAAACGGTCTGTCTGCTTAACCTTCAGAAGTCTGCCTGGGGACCGCAGTTCTATCTCAATGCAGCAGTCTGGCTGACTCGGTTCGGGATCGAGCGTCGACCAAAGGAATACAACTGTCATATCATCTGGCGTGTCAACTCCCTGATGGTTAGCGAGCAATCCAAGGCATTCACCGAGGCGCTGGATCTGGATCGTCCGTTGCCGGACGACCGGAGGTCTTCTCTGATCAAAGAGGGGGGTCGATACATACGGGTTCGGACTTCTGGCACGTTGTGAAAGCGAAAAGGCTGCTCTGCAGATCGCCAGTGAGTATGGATCGAGTATTAGGATGGACCTGAAAGCCCGCGCTCTACAAAAGGCAAACTGAAATGGACCAACCTCTTCGCGTTGTCATCGCCGGCCTCGGCAACATGGGGCGCAGCCATGCGCTGGCGTATCACACCAATCCGGGATTCCAGATCGCCGCGCTGGTCAACCGCTCCGATGTGCCGCTGCCGGAAGGGCTTTCGAGCTACGGCATCAGGCGCTCCTTCGACGAGGCGCTGCGTGACGAACGGCCCGACGTCGCCTGCATCGCCACCTATTCCGACAGCCATGCTGACTATGCTGTCAAGGCGTTCGAGGCCGGCTGCCACGTCTTCCTCGAAAAGCCGCTGGCAACCACCGTCGCGGATGCAGAGCGCGTGGTCGCGGCAGCCAAGGCCAACGGCAAGAAACTGGTGATCGGCTACATCCTGCGCCATCACCCGTCCTGGATCCGGCTGATCGCCGAGGCACGCAAGCTCGGCGGCCCTTACGTGTTCCGCATGAACCTCAACCAGCAATCCTCCGGCCATAGCTGGGAGACGCACAAGCAGTTGATGCAGACGACATCGCCGATCGTCGATTGCGGCGTGCATTATCTCGACGTGATGCTGCAGATCACCGACGCCAGACCAGTCGAGGTGCGCGGCATGGGGCTACGGCTGAGCGACGAGATCGCGCCGTCGATGTACAATTACGGTCATCTGCAGGTGCTGTTCGACGACGGTTCGGTCGGCTGGTACGAGGCCGGCTGGGGGCCGATGATTTCGGAGACGGCTTTCTTCGTGAAAGACGTGATTTCGCCCAATGGCTGCGTGTCGATCGTCATGAAGGAGGGTGTCAGGTCCGACGACATCGACACCCACACCAAGACCTCGACCATCCGCCTGCACAGTGCGGCGACCGGAGCCGACGGCAAATTCGCCAAACCGGACGAGATGCTGTCGATGCAAGGCGAGCCCGGCCATCAGGACCTCTGCGACCTGGAACAGGCGTTTGTGCTGAAGGCGATCCGCGAGGATCTGGACTTGACCCGTCACATGGACGACGCGGTGAAGTCGCTCGCCGTCTGCCTTGCCGCAGACGAGAGCGTGCGCAGCGGCCTCGCCGTGAAACTCTAGAACAGGGACGACGCCGTGGGCTCGCTGAACATCGAGAACGTAAAAAAGGCCTTTGGGCCGGTCGAGGTGCTGAAGGGCATCAACCTCGAGGTGACCGATGGCGAGTTCGTCGTCTTCGTCGGTCCATCCGGCTGCGGAAAGTCGACACTGCTGAGGGTCATCGCCGGGCTGGAGGACTCGACCTCGGGCCGCGTGGTCATCGACGGGGCGGACGTCTCCGCCACCCCGCCGGCCAAACGCGGCATCGCCATGGTGTTCCAGACGTATGCGCTCTATCCGCATCTGACGGTGAAGAACAATATGGGCCTCGGCCTCAAGCAGGCGGGCACACCGGCGGCCGAGATCGACCGCCGCATCGGCATCGCCTCCTCGATGCTGTCGCTGGAGCCCTACCTCTCGAGGCGGCCGGCCGAGCTCTCCGGCGGCCAGCGCCAGCGCGTCGCCATCGGCCGCGCCGTGGTGCGTGAGCCCAAGCTGTTTCTGTTCGACGAGCCGCTGTCGAACCTCGACGCCGCACTGCGCGTCAACACCAGGCTGGAGATCGCGCAATTGCATCGCCGGCTGAAGGCCACGATGATCTATGTCACCCACGACCAGGTCGAGGCGATGACGCTGGCCGACAAGATCGTGGTCCTTAATGCGGGCAGGATCGAGCAGATCGGCGGACCGATGGAGCTTTACAATTCGCCGGCAAATGAATTCGTCGCCGGCTTCATCGGCTCACCGAAGATGAACTTCGTCGACGGCGCCAGGCTTGGCGAAACGGCAAAGACCATCGGCGTCCGTCCCGAACATCTGACCGTCGATCCCAAGTCCGGCGCCTGGAAAGGCACGGTCGTCCATGCCGAGCACCTTGGCGCCGACACCAACCTCTATCTCGACTGCGAGAAGGCCGGCTTGATCACAGTGCGCATTTTTGGCGTCTATAACGCCGAACCTGGTGCCACGCTCTACGCGACGCCGGATCCGGCGAAGACATACCGGTTTGGAGCCGACGGGAAGGTGCTGAAATAGCTGGTGCCGACTCCCCTTCTCCCCTGTGGGAGAAGCTGGCCGAGCGAAGCTCGGTCGGATGAGGGGTGTTGGAAGGATCGCTGCCCTGAAAGCGTAAGTGCCTAAAATCCCCTGATGTTTTCACGCCTCGTTTCTTCCAGCACCCCTCATCCGTCTCGGCGCTGCGCGCCGATCCACCTTCTCCCACAAGGGGAGAAGGAAGAGCGCCCTACGCATCCGCCTTGAACGTCTGCTTCTGGATGCCCAGCCCCTCGATACCGAGCTCGACCACATCGCCGGGCTTCAGGAAGACCGGCGGCTTCATGCCGAGGCCGACGCCGGGCGGCGTGCCGGTCGAGATGATGTCGCCCGGGTGCAGCGACATGAACTGGCTGAGATAGGAGACGAGATAAGCGACGCCGAAGACCATGGTCTTGGTCGAGCCGTTCTGCATCGTCTTGCCGTTGACCGTCAGCCACATCGGGATGTTCTGCGGGTCCTTGACCTCGTCCTTGGTCACCAGCCACGGGCCGATCGGCCCGAACGTGTCGCAGGACTTGCCCTTGGTCCACTGGCCCTGGCGCTCGGCCTGGAAGGCGCGCTCGGAGACGTCGTGCGCGACGCAATAGCCGGCGACATAATCCAGCGCCTCGGCCTCGGTGACATACTTTGCAGTCTTGCCGATCACCACGCCGAGCTCGACCTCCCAGTCGGTCTTCACCGAGCCGCGCGGGATCAGCACGTCGTCATTCGGCCCGACAATAGCCGAGCTTGCCTTCATGAAGATGATCGGCTCCGGCGGCACGGCGGCACCGGTTTCGGCGGCGTGGTCGGAATAGTTGAGACCGATGCAGATGAATTTGCCGGTGCCGGCGACGCAGGCGCCGATCCGCGGCTTGCCGGAAACCGCCGGCAGCGTCTTCGGGTCGAGCTTCGACAATGTCTCGAGCGATGCCGGGTCAAGCGCCTTGCCGGCAATGTCGGTGACATGGGCGGAGAGGTCGCGGATCGTTCCATCGGCATCGAGCAGGCCGGGGCGTTCGCTCCCCGCCTCGCCATAGCGCAGCAGTTTCATGCAGTTTTCTCCCAGTTGCGACCAGAGGCCGTTTGCAAACTCGCTCCGCTGCGGCGAATGGCGTGGGTTTCGAGAACCGGAGCGGAGCGTACTTAAAGTACGTGAGCACCGGAAGCGCAGAAAGCCGCGTCAGGCGCCCGGCGGAGTAGGGTTTTCAAATGGCCTCTTAGATCGACCAGCCACCGTCGATATTATAAGCCTGCCCCGACGTATAGGTGGCGCCGGCCAGATAGACGGCGAGATCGGCGATTTCCTCGGGCGTGCCGAGCCGGCCCATCGGCTGGCGGGCGATGAAGGCGGCGCGAGCTGCTTCGTAGTCGCCCTGCGCATGCATGCGGTCCTGCAGCGACGGGCTTTCGACCGTGCCCGGACAGATCGCATTGCAGCGTATGCCCTTGCCGACATAGTCGGCGGCGACCGACTTGGTCAGGCCGATGACGGCTGCCTTGGTCAGGCCATAGACGAAGCGGTTCGGCACGCCCTTGGTCGAACTGGCCAGCGATGCCATGTTGATGATCGAGCCGTCGCCGCGCTCCAGCATGCCGGGCAGCACGGCGCGGATGGTGCGGATCATCGAGCGGACATTGAGATCATAGGCAAAGTCGAGATCGCCGTCCTTCATCTCGAGGATCGAGCCGGAATGGACGAAGCCGGCGCAATTGAACAGCACGTCGACGGCGCCGATCTCGGCAAAAGCGGCGTTCACCGCCTCGTCGTTCAGCACGTCGAGCTTGCGGGTCTTGATACCGGGCGTCTTGCCGAGGTCGGCGAGCACCACCTCGTTGATATCGGTGGCATGGACGACGGCGCCGGCCTTGGCGAACGCCAGCGCGCTCGCCCGGCCGATGCCTTGCGCCGCCGCCGTGACGACAACGATTTTGCCTGTCAGATCCGCCATGCTTTTCTCCTCGCCCGTCTGTGGTCGTTCGGCTTTTACCGGCGCAAGGCCGGGGCGCAATGTGCCAGCCGGGCACTACCATCCCGCCTGTTTCGATATTCGCCTGCCAGCCAAATGTTTTTTCTCGGTAAAGAACATTTGTTGGCCCGTCAAGCCCGGACGTCCCTCCGGGACACTCAGTCGCCGTAGGGCACCCAGACGTTCTTGACCTCGATCGCTCGGCGCAGCAAGGCATCGCCGGCTGCTTCGTTCGACGCCCAGTCGAGGCTGTGGCCGTTGCCGGTCCAGACGCGTTTGAGATTGCCGATGGACTCGGCCTCGGCCTTGGCGCAAGTCTCGGCATCGGCGAACACCCAGAGCCCGTCGACATCGTCATGCTTGGCCAATACGCCGGCAAGCTCGGCGCTACTGCCGGTGACGATATTGATGGCGCCTGCCGGAACGTCGGAATATTCGACGACCTGGTAGAGGTCGGTGGCAAGCAGCGGGTATTTTTCGGACGGCACGGCGACCACGGTGTTGCCCATGGCGAGCGCCGGCGCCACCAGCGAGATCAAGCCAAGCAAAGGTGCGTTGTCCGACGCGACAATACCGACGACCCCGACCGGTTCGTGCAGTGCCAGCGTGACGGCGCGGGCCGGCGGCTGGTGGACGCGACCCTCGAATTTGTCGGCCAAGCCGGCATAGAGGAACAGCCGCTCGATCGACAGTTCGACCTCTTCACGCGCCGCCTTGGCGGTCGCGCCGGTAAGTTGGGTGAGGCGCACAGCAAACTCGTCGGCGCGGCCCGAAAGGTTTTCGGCCAGGTAATAGAGCACCTGGCTGCGGTTGTAGGCGGTCGCCTCCGGCCAGGCCTTGCAGGCGCGCGCGGCCGCGACGGCGTCGCGGATATCCTTGCGGTTGCCGAGACCAACCTCGCCGGCAAGCTTGCCCTTGGCGGTGGCGACGGCGAAGGAATAATTGCCGTCCGGCCGGACCTGCTTGCCGCCGATGAACAGCTTTGCCGTGCGGTCGATGGCGTCGCCTTCGGCCTGCTCGACAGGTTGCGCCGAAGACGTCGCCGGTTTGATAACCGGGCCGAGCGGCAGTTTTGCCGAGAGATATTCGAACATGCCCTCGCGCCCGCCTTCGCGGCCAAAGCCGCTCTCGCGGTAACCGCCAAAGCCGCAGGAGGCGTCGAACATATTGGTGCCGTTGACCCAGACGACGCCGGCCTTCAATTGCGGCGCGACGTGCAGGGCAAGATTGATGTTCTCGCTCCACACCGAAGCGGCCAGGCCATAGCGCGTGTTGTTGGCGAGCTCGACCGCTTCCTCGGTGTTGCGAAAGGTCATGGTGGCAAGCACCGGCCCGAACACCTCTTCCTGTGCCAGAATGTTAGCCGGCGAAACACCTGTCGCCAGCGTTGGCAGATGGTAATAGCCCGAGGAGGGCAGCGCCGAGTCCGGCTGCCAGCAGATTGCGCCCTGCTTGGCGCCCTCGGCGATCAGGCCCTTGACGCGATCGAGCTGGGTCAAATCGACCAGCGGGCCGATATCGGTGTTCTTGTCGAGCGGGCTGCCGACGCGCAGCCGGCTCATACGCGTCTTGACCTTGGCGATGAAGGCATCGGCGATGCCCTCCTGCACCAGAAGGCGCGAGCCGGCACAGCAGACTTGGCCCTGGTTGAACCAGATGCCGTCGACCAGCCCCTCGACGGCGCTGTCGAGATCGGCATCCTCAAAGACGACAAAGGCCGACTTGCCGCCAAGCTCCAGCGACAGTTTCTTGCCCGAACCGGCGGTGGCTTTGCGGATGATCTTGCCGACCTCGGACGAACCGGTGAAGGCGATCTTCTGGATGCCGGGATGATTGACGATTGCCCCACCCGCTTCCGGCCCGCCCTGGACGATGTTGACGACGCCCTTCGGCACGCCTGATCGTTCACAGATCTCGGCGAACAGGATCGCGGTGAGCGGCGTGAATTCGGCTGGCTTCAGCACCACGGTGCAGCCGGCGGCGAGCGCCGGCGCGATCTTCCAGGCCAGCATCAAGAGCGGGAAGTTCCACGGGATGATCTGGCCGACGACGCCGACCCCCTTATGGCCTGGAAAATCCCTGTCCAGCGCCTGCGCCCAGCCGGCATGATGGATGAAATGGCGGATGGCCAGCGGCACGTCGATGTCGCGGCTTTCGCGGATCGGCTTGCCATTGTCGATCGATTCCAGCACCGCGAACAGGCGTTGGTGACGCTGCATGGCGCGGCCGATGGCGTAGAGCACTTTGGCGCGTTGATAACCGGTGCTGGCGCTCCATTTCGGCAGCGCTTTTGTGGCGGCCGAAACCGCCGCGTCGATATCGGCGGCACCGGCATCCGACACCTTGGCCAGCAGCTTTCCCGAGGACGGATCGCTGGTGTCGAAGGTTTTGCCTCCGCTGGCTGCCTTCCAGTCGCCGCCGATAAACAGCGCTTTGCCGAAATCCCGCGCGGCAAGCCACGCATCGGCCTCGTTGCGCGCCTCCGGCGCCGGGCCGTATTCCATGGCATGATAGCGTTCGAGAATGTTCATGGCGCGCTCCGAATCACGCCATCGCGTGGCGATGATTGGCCGAGTAGTGGCCGGTCAGATGATGCTCGAGCTGGCGCTCGATGTCGGTCAAAAGGCTCGATGCTCCGAAGCGGAACAGCTCCGGCTCCAGCCACGGCCGGCCCAGTTCTTCTTTCATCAGCACCAGCCAGTCGAGCGAGGCTTTTGCCGTGGAAATGCCACCGGCCGGCTTGAAGCCGATGAGATAGCCGGTTTCCTCGAAATAGGCGCGGATGGCGCGCACCATGGCAAGGCCGACCGGCAGCGTCGCGTTGACGCTTTCCTTGCCGGTCGAGGTCTTGATGAAATCTGCACCCGCCATCATCGCCACCATCGAGGCGAGCATGACGTTGCGCAGCGTCGTGAGGTCGCCGGTGCCGAGGATCACCTTCAGATGGGCCTCGCCGCAAGCGGCGCGCATCGAGACAATCTCGTTATAGAGCTCCTGCCATTTCGCCCCGAATACCAGGCCGCGCGGGATGACGACGTCGATCTCGTCGGCGCCGTCCCTTACCGATGCTTCGATCTCCTGCAGACGTGTCGAAAGCGGTGCAAGGCCATGCGGGAAAGCCGTGGAAACGGCGGCGACATGGACGCCGCTGCCGCGCAGCGCTTCGACGGCAGTGGCGACGAAGGGCTGATAGACGCAGACCGCCGCCGGGCGGATCTTTTCACCAGTAATGCCGAGCCCCTCGGCAATGTCGCGACGGAACGGGTTGACCGCCTTGGCACAAAGCCGGCGCACGCGCTCTTCCGTGTCGTTCGAGTTCAGCGTCGTCAGGTCCATGCAGGCGACGGCGCGCAGCAGCCAGGCGGCCTGGTTATCCGCCTTGATCGAGCGTCTTTTGGTCAGGCTGGCGACGCGGCGTTCCAGCGCCGAGCGGTTGACGCCGCGCATCGATTCCATGAAGCCGAGATCGAGCCTCATGCCGGGATTGCGAGCAATACCATGGGCTTGCGGCATCGGCGCATTGGCGGCGGCGCGCGCCGGCAGCGGCGTGACCTTCGATGTGCCGACGTCGGTTTCGCGGATTGTGCTGCTCATCTCCTGCCCCTTGTTCAGCGACTTATGCCGAAGATAGACCGTGAAGCAGCGCTTCACGAGTCCTTCAAGCGGTCATAGCGGAAAAAGACAGTCAAGGCAGCCGATTTTTGACCGCATGATCAAAATCAGGGTCTCGAACCAGTGGACGCTGAACTGCGCGTCTCAGCCGACGAAGGCGCGCTCGACGACGAAGCTTGCCGGATGGTGCAGCGAGCCTTCCTGGAAGCCGAGGCTTTCGGCCAGTTCCTTGACGTCCTTGAGCATATGCATCGAGCCGCAGATCATGATGCGGTCGGTCTCGGGATTGAGCTTGTCGATGCCGAGATCGCTGTAGAATTTGCCCGAGCCGATCAGCGCGGTGATGCGGCCCATGCGCTCGGAGGTCTCACGCGTCGTTGAATTGTAGAGCGTGACGCGGCCGCCGGTCAGTTCGCCGATCAGCGGGTCGTTCTCAAGTGCTGCCACCAGCTCCTGGCCGTAGGTGAGCTCGGCATTGTCGCGGCAGGTATGGGTCAGGACCACCTGCTCGAACTTCTCATAAGTGTCGGGATCGCGCAGCAGGCTGGCGAAGGGCGCGATGCCGGTACCTGTCGAGATCATGAACAGGCGCTTGGCCGGCGTCAGCGCGTCGACCACCAGCGTGCCGGTCGACTTCTGCCGCATGATGACGGTGTCGCCGATCTCGATCTTCTGCAGCTCCGAGGTAAGCGGGCCGTCCGGCACTTTGATCGAGAAGAATTCGAGTTCGTCGTCCCAGGCTGGGCTGGCGATCGAATAGGCGCGGAACACCGGCTTCTCGGCATTGGGCAGGCCGATCATGACGAACTCGCCGGAGCGGAAGCGCAGCGACTGCGGCCGGGTGATGCGGAACGAAAACAGCCGGTCGGTATAGTGCTTCACCGAGACGACGGTTTCGGCATAGACGTTGGCCGGTATCGGGAACTGCAACGGCCGGGCGCCGGCAGTGTTGAACGCGGATGTGGTGTTCATCAAACCTAACCTTCCGGGCCAGTTCAGCGCCCGCGCCAAATCTTCACCTGCGCGCCCGAACCGGTCAGGTTCCAGCGTGCCGTTTGCACACTCCGAAGCGGTAAGCTCTTGTGTCCGGAATTTATTAGTATACAAACGATATTTGCGTCAAGACGCCGCCGTAAAACAGCTTTCCAAACTAAGGCATGTAGGCAGTTCGGGCATTTCGGGTTTCGACAATGGGACAGAATTTTTCGGCGCAAGCGCTGGATTCGACGGGCAGCGTCGTCGCCGGCATCGATGTCGGCGGAACTTTTACCGACCTGCTTCTGATCGACGGCCGTGACGGTGGCCGGGTGCACATCGCCAAGACCCCGACGACAGTCGACAACCAGGCTTTCGGCGTCGTTTCGGCGCTTGGCGCCACCGGATTTCCGGTCGACGGCATCGACCTCATCGTGCACGGCACGACGACGACCACCAACGCGGTACTGGAGCGCCGGCTGGCCAAGACCGGCATGATTACCACGCGCGGCTTTCGCGACGTCATCGAGCTTGGCCGGCGGACACGGCCGCAAGCCTATGGCATGACAGGCACGTTCGTGCCGATCATTCCGCGCAATCTGCGGCTCGAAGTGTCGGAGCGGGTCGAGGCCTCGGGCGCGGTGCGCATACCGCTCGACGAGGCCGAGATGCGGGCAGCGATTTCACAACTGATCGCAGCCGGCTGCGAATCCCTCGTCATCCATTTCCTGCATTCCTACGCCAACCCGGCGCATGAGCGGCGTGCCGCCGAGATCGCAGGGGAGCTTTGGCCGAACGGCTACATCACGACAGGCCATGCGCTGCTTTCGGAAGCGCGCGAATTCGAGCGCGGGGTGACCGCTTCGGTCAACGCTTCGGTGCAACCGATCCTCGAACGCTATGTCGAGCGGCTGCGCAAGGAGCTGGCGTCAAAGGGCTACGCCCGCGACTTCCTGATCATGAACGGCAATGGCGGCATGATCTCGGCCCGCTTTGTCACACGTGAGTCGGCCAAAACTGTCATGTCCGGCCCCGCTTCCGGCGTCATTGCTGCCGCCTATACGGGAAAACGCGCCGGCTTCGAAAACCTGGTCACCTATGACATGGGCGGCACCTCGACCGACGTGGCGCTGATCCGCAACGCCGAGCCGGCGGTGTCGAATGAGATCGAGATCGAGTATGCGATGCCGATCCACGTGCCGATGGTGGCGGTGCATACGGTCGGCGCCGGCGGCGGCTCAATCGCCCGCGTCGATGCGGCAGGCCTGATCCAGATCGGCCCGGAAAGCGCCGGCGCCAATCCCGGCCCGATATGCTACGGACGCGGCGGCTTGGAGCCGACCATCACCGACGCCAATCTGGTGCTCGGCAGGCTGGCGCCGAAGAAGCTGCTCGCGGTGGAAAACCCGGTCACCGTCGAACGGGTCACCGGCATATTCGAGGACAGGATCGGCCGCGCCACAGGCTTGTCCGGCGTCGAGGCGGCGGGTGCAGTGCTGCGGCTCGGCAACGTGAAGATGGCCGGCGCCATCCGCATGGTCTCGGTGTCGCGCGGCCACGACCCGCGCGATTTCGCGCTGTTCGCCTTCGGCGGCGCCGGGCCGCTGCATGCGACGGCATTGGCGCGCGAACTAGGCCTGCCCAAGGTGCTGGTGCCGGCGCGGCCGGGCATCACCAACGCGCTCGGCTGCGTCGTCGCCGATCTGCGCCATGATTTCGTTAATACGGTCAACCAGCCGGTAGCCAGTCTCGATGAAATCCAACTCCACGAGACATTGGAACGGCACCGAAACGAAGGCAAGGAGCTGATCGGCAAGGAGGCGGTGAAGCCGGAAATGATCCGCGTCACGCATTCCGCCGACATGCAGTTCGTCGGCCAGACGCATATCATCAACGTGCCGCTGCCGTCGTCTGCGGTGACACGCGAGGGACTGCAGCAACTGTTCGAGAAGGCCTATTTCGCCCGCTTCAAGGTCCAGTTGCCGGAAATCCGCGCCAATCTGGTCAACCTCAACACCTCGGTCACCGGCGTGCGGCCGGCAATCGATCTGTCCCGGCTGATCGACCCGGCTGGGCGCGCCAAAACGCTCGAAGAGGCGCGGCGCGAGATCCGGCCTGTCTGGTATGGCGGGCGCTGGTACGACACGCCGGTCTACAGCAGAGAGAAGTTGCCGCTCGACGCAACAATCCAAGGTCCGGCGATCCTCGAACAGATGGACGCGACGACTGTGCTGGAGCCCGGCGATCGGGCGCGATCGGATGCCGACGGCAACATCATCATCGATATCGGTGAGGCCTGAGATGGAAAAACTCGACGCCATCACCCTTTCGGTCATCCAGGCGGCGCTACAGCAAGTCTGCGACGAAATGGACCTGACATTTTCGCGCGCCGCGTTCTCGCCTGTCATCGCCGAGGCCAATGACCGTTCGGATGGCATCTATTCGGCGCTCGATGGTTCGCTGATCGCGCAAGGCAGCCAGGGCCTGCCGGTGTTCGTCGGCGTCATGCAGTATTCGACCAAAACCGTGATCGAGATGATCGCCGACGGACGCTGCCTGCCGCCCGAGCCGGGCGATATCTACATCGTCAATGATCCCTATCTCGGCGGCACCCATCTCATGGATGTGCGCTTCGCCATGCCGGTCTACCGCGACGGCAGGATATTCTGCTGGCTTTCGAACACCGGCCACTGGCCCGACATTGGCGGTTCGGTGCCGGGCGGCTTCTCCGCCTCGGCAACGGCGGTGGAGCAGGAAGGCTTGCGGCTGCCGCCGGTGAAATTGTTCAAGAAGGGCGCGCTCGACCCTGAGATCTACGCCATCATCTGCTCCAACATCCGTGTCGCCGACCAGCGCATTGGCGACATCCGGGCGCAGGCGGCGGCACTGCTGATTGGTCAAGACCGACTGAACGGAATCCTGGATCGTTACGGAGATGAAACGGTCGTCGATGCGATCGCCGAACTGCGCCGCCGCGCCGCCGAACAGATGCGCGCGAACATATCAGCCATTCCCGACGGCATTTACCGGTCGCAGGCTTTTGTTGATTCCGACGGCGTGGTCAACGAGCCGCTGACTATCGCGCTGGCGGCCGAAAAACAGGGCGACACGCTCAGCTTCGACTTCTCCGGTTCGTCAAAGCCCTGCGCTGGGCCGATGAACAGCGTGCTGGCGACGACCTTGTCCTCGGTCTATCTCGCCATGCGGCACATTTTCCCCGATGTGCCGATCAGCGCCGGCGCCTTCGAGCCGCTGATCGTCAAGCGGCCGGAAGGCACCTTCCTCGACGCCAAATATCCGCGGCCGGTATCGGGCTGCGCGGCTGAGGTTTCGCAGCGCATTGCCGAGGCGGTGTTCGCTGCGATGGTGCAGGCGCTGCCGGACAAGGTGACGGCGGCTCCGGCCGGCTCCAGCGGCAATTTCGCGCTCGGCGGCAACGATCCGGCCCGCGGCCGCGATTATGTCATGTACCAGATCTCCGGCGGCGGCTATGGCGGCAATGCCGGTCACGACGGCCTGACCAATGGCTGCTCGACCATCGGCATCTCCAAGTCGCCGCCGGTCGAGATCATGGAGCAGGCCTTCCCGGTGCTCTACCGGCATTATGCCTTACGCGAAGGCTCGGGCGGCGCCGGCAAGCACCGCGGCGGGTTTGGGCTCGCCTATGAGGTCGAGATCCTGCGCGGCGACGCCCGCGCCTCTTTCGTCATGGATCACGGCCGCTTCGGCCCGCAAGGCGCGCTCGGCGGCAAGGACGGCGCGGTCAACACGGTCACCGTGTTCCGTGACGGCAAGGAACATGTGCCGCCGCACCTCTCCAAGGAACAGGACATCGCGCTGAAGGCAGGCGATCGCGTGCGCGTTAGCACGCCGGGCGGCGGCGGCTACGGCGATCCGTTGCAGCGGGATCCGGAATTGGTCGCTCGGGACGTCAGGCTAGGGTACTATACCGCCGAGCAAGCCAGGGACCTGTTCGGGATCAAATGAATCCACAAGACAAATTCAAATGCCGTGTCTGCGGCCTCGATCAATCTCCCGATCTGCCATGGGGCGAGAACGGCAAAGAACCCAGCTACATCATATGTTCGTGCTGTGGAGTGGAGTTCGGCTACGAAGACGACGGCCTCGGCAATTGTTTGTCAATTCGCCGGCATTGGGTGGAGGTTCGGCGATGCAAGTGGTTCGCGCCGGAGGATCGGCCGCTCGATTGGGACATGCCCGCTCAAATCAGAGGTATTCCGTTAGCCTATAAAGGCGCAGAGGATGAGCAACTGATCCAACGATATCTGCAGGCCGGAGAGCCGCCGCTACAAGGCTTGGCGGCGCTGAGCGCGGTGGAGAAGCCGGACCGGCAGTGAGGGTTTTACCGGGTGCTGGCATATCGCCCAGACCGCTGCGCACCGCTATGCCCTGTGGTCCAGCCTCGCGACCAGCCGGTCGCCGGCCCACTGGATGCCGCAGACCAGGATGATCAGCACAATGACAACGGCGATCATGACGGACGTCTCGAAGCGCTGGTAGCCGTAGCGGATGGCGAGGTCGCCGAGCCCGCCGGCGCCGATGGCGCCAGCCATGGCCGAGGCGCCGATAAGCGTCACCAGCGTCACCGTGAAGCCGGCGACGATGCCGGGCAACGCTTCCGGCACCAGCACCTCGCGAATGATCGTCCAGCGGTTGCCGCCCATGGCGCGTGCTGCCTCGATCAGCCCGTGGTCGACCTCGCGCAGCGACACTTCGGCGATCCGCGCATAGTAGGGCGTCGCCGCGATCGACAGCGGCACAATCGCTGCCCAGGTGCCGATCGAGGTGCCGACGATCAGCCGCGTCACCGGGATCAGCGCAACCAGCAGGATGATGAAAGGCACCGAGCGGAAGCCGTTGATGACCGCTCCGAGCGCGCGGTTCACCCACAGGTTTTCGGCGATACCGCCGCGGTCGGTGGCGACCAGCGCCAGGCCGAGCGGCAGCCCGAAAACCAGCGAGATGAGGCCGGAGGCGGCCGTCATCAGGATCGTTTCCCAGATCGAACGGACGAGAAGCTCAAACAGAACCGGCGACATGGCCAAGCACCTCCACCCGCGCTTGGCGGGCTTTCAAGAACGCGATCACCTCTGCCAGGTGAGCTTCATTGCTGCCGGCGACCGCCACGAACAGTGTCCCGACAGGCTGCTGCTGAACGTGATCGATGCCGCCATGCACGAGGCGGAACGAGCCGGGAACTGCCGAGGCAAGATCGGACAAAAGCGGGCTTCGGGCGGCCTCACCCGCCACGTCGATCCTGAGGATCGCCTCCACGCCGGCGTTCTGCGTTAGCCGGCTTGCGATCTCCGCCGGCAATTGCGGCCGGATGCCGCCGAGCAGGCTTTGTGTGATCGCCGACTTCGGATCGGCAAACACCGACCACACCGGCCCTTGCTCGACGATCCGCCCAGCGTCGATCACCGCGACACGATCGGCGATCGAACGGATCACCTCCATCTCATGGGTGATGAGCAGGATGGTCAGGCCGAGCTGCCGGTTGATATCTCTGAGCAAGGCGAGGATGGAGCGCGTCGTCTCCGGGTCCAATGCCGAGGTCGCTTCGTCGGACAGCAGCAGCGCCGGGCGCGCCGCAAGCGCCCGGGCAATGCCGACGCGCTGCTTCTGCCCGCCCGACAGCGACGCCGGATAGGCTTTCGCCTTCTCCGACAGGCCGACGAGCTCGAGCAGCTCGGCAGCGCGCGCCAGGCGTTCGGCCCTGGGCCGGCCTTCGATCTTGAGCGGCATCGCTACATTGTCTTCGACCGTCTTGGCGGACAGCAGGTTGAAATGCTGGAAGATCATGCCGATACGCCGGCGCAGCGGTTGCAATTCGCGCTCGCCGAGCCGGCTGATGTCGCGGCCTTCGATGAAGACCTGTCCTGTATCCGGCCGCTCCAGGCCGTTCAGGCAGCGTATCAGCGTCGACTTGCCGGCGCCGCTCCGGCCGATGATGCCGAGGATCTCGCCCTGGCGCACGCTGAGCGATACGCCGTCCAGTGCCGCTGTCGCGCCGAAGCGGCGCTTCAGCTCGATGAGGCGCACGACGTCGTTCGGTCCGGCGGAACGGCTGCCGGCGGGATGCATGACTTCGGTGACCGAGGCGAAATGCTGGTTCATGAAAGTTCCTGTATTGGTGTCCCGCAAAACGCGATCGCGGTCCGCGTTGGAGCGCGGACCGCTTTATCATGCCGGGCTTCAGCGCCAAGTCGAGCTCGGTATCAATAGGCGCTGATGCCGGTTCCCTTGTAGACTCGGTCGAATTCGGCCTTCACCTTTTCGTTCTGGTAGGAGGCGACCAATGTCTTTACCCAGGGCTGGTTTTCATTGCCGGCCTTGACCGCGATGAAGTTGCGGTAGGGATTGTCGGCCACCGCCTCCTGGGCGATGCGGTTCTCCGGTGTGAGGCCGCTTTTAAGCGCCCAATCCGTGTTGACCACGGCCCCGCCGAGGTCTTCCACCGAGCGCCCGACGATGCCTGCGTCCAGCTCCTTGATGACCAAGTGCTTCGGGTTTTCGGCGATGTCGGTGGTCGTCGCCAGAATGCCGGTGCCTTCCCTGAGCTTGATCAGATGTTCGCTCTGCAGGACGCGCAGCGCGCGGCCTTCGTTGGACGGATCGTTCGGCACGCCAATGACGGCGCCTTCGGGCAGGTCGGCAATCTTCGTGTACTTCTTGGAATAGAGGCCGATCGGCCACACCCCGGTATAGCCGACCGGGACTATGTGATAGCCCTGCGTCTTGATCTGGTTGTCGAGATAGGGCTTGTGCTGGAAGGCGTTGGCGTCGATTTCGCCGCGCTCCAGCGCTTCGTTCGGCTGGGTATAATCGTTGAACACCACGGTCTCGATCGTCAGGCCCCTCTCCGCCGCCTGGGCGGTGACGACGCGCCAGACGTCCTCGTCCTCGCCGCTCATGATGCCGACCTTGACCGCCGTCTTGTCTTCGGCGAACGACGGCGCAGCAAGGCCGACAATCCCAACCGCCGACGCGAAAAGTACAGCCAGACCGGCGCGCCGGTTTATACTTGCGGAGAGAAATGAGAGCAAAGTGTTGGTTTTCCCAGACATGATCTATCCCGTCGGTTCTGAAGTCGTTGCGGCCAGGCGGAGTGCCAAGCCTTGCTGGCATCATCGGGAATGCTGACCGTCGGATCAAAGCACCGTATTTCCCGCGAAATGCGAAGCCAGGAATATTCTCTCAAAGTTTCGGGCCTGGCGAGCACAGGGCGTGCTGGGATCATGCGTTCTAAGCCAATGCTGGTTCAGAAATTGTCCGGACGTCGTCTCCGCTGAGGCCCGCCGTGCTTCGAAGCGGCGGGCCTTTCTGCGTCCGAATGCCCAACACGGGCAGCGGTGTGGGATGTCGACAATGCTGGACGCGCCGCATGTCCCTTCAAAGCGACGCGCTTGCTCACTCGATGACCTTTACAATCCTGCGCGTGCCAGGATCGACCAGGACGGTCCGATTGTCGACGACGACATAGCGGTATTTGACGTCGGGAACCTCATGAAGCTCGACGGTATCGGGCAGGGTCGAGCCGACATTGAGCTCCACGCCGGGAAGCTGCACGGACGCCAGAGGCTGCTTTTTCACATACTCGCGTACGATCGTCTCCTGCTGCGGTTCGATGACCACGTCCTGAGCGGCAGCGGCGCCAATACCCGCAAGCAGCAAGAACCCAGCCGCGGCTGCCGAAAGATGCATTCTCATGATCGTCTCCTTTCGTCGTGAGCCACCTCTGCGCTGCGCCGCGTCATGCTGTTCGCAGCGGGGTCGCTATAGGCCGGTAACGTCATCAGGTGGAGCTTGTTCCGCCACTCGGATCGCTTGCCGTCTCGCTCCATTAGTTTGGAACAAAGTTTTTTAGCCGCGGTTTTACGCGGTGAAGGGACGCGTTTTCCAAGGAGATCTCTCATGAAAGGCGTTCTGATCACCAGCATGCTAGCAATCAGCGTCAGCTGCGGGGCTGCACTTGCCCAGACGCAGCAGTCGACCGACGACCAGTCCGGCGCCAATTGTGCAGCCGGCACTGCCAATTGCCAGAACGGCGCCAAAATGGGCGAGCAGGCTCAGGGCAAGGCCGGCGCTACGACTGATCAACAGGCGCAAGGCAACAAGAAGCTGAAGACCGATGAGCAAGCCCAGGGCAAGGCCGGCGCAACGACTGACCAGCAAGCCCAGGGCAAACCGAAACTGAAGACCAACGAGCAGGCTCAGGGCAAGGCTGGCGCCACGACTGACCAGCAGGCCCAGGGCAACACAAAGATGAAGACCGATCAGCAAGCCCAAGGCAAGGCCGGACCCACCACCACCGAGCAGACCCAAGGCAACACGAAAATGAAGACCGAGGAGCAGGCTCAGGGCAAGACTGGGACCACGACCACCGAGCAGACTCAGGGCAATGCCTCGACGCAGACGCAAGACCAGAGTTCGACCGCGTCCATCAACAATGTAACCGTTGAACAGAAGACGGAGATCACGCAGGTCATCAAGGAGACGAACGTCCAACCGGTTTCCAGCGTCGATTTCGACATCTCTGTCGGTGTCGAGGTTCCGCGAAAGAAGGTCCGGCTGCATCGCCTGCCGGCGCGCATCGTCAAGATCGTTCCGGCTTACGAAGGCTATGAGTATTTCGTGCTCGCCGACGGCCGGATCGTCATCGTCGACCCGAATACCTACAAGATCGTGATTATCCTGACCTAGTCGTGGCCAGACGGTCTACCGTGAGTTGATGCACCAAAAAAGCCCGCCGCGCAGCTCGGGCGGCGGGCTTTTCCGTACCCGGCTCCAGCGTCTGCAAATCGCAAATCAAGGTCCGTCCTCGGGGCGAGGAGCGAGCACGGTGTGATCGATGGTGTCGGGCAGGCAGGGACTGGGCACGCAGCTTGTTCGGACCGACGCGGTGGTCATGGCATCGATATCCGTAACCAGCACCATTCTCGCGTAGTGCCGCGGCCACAGCGGCTCTCCAAACAGGACGAAGACGCCGCCAATCATCAAGGCCAGCAACATGAGTGCCGTAACATTTGCAAATATCTCGCCGTAGCGCATGAAGGCAGCCTGTCCCGTTCGGAAAGCGATTTCAGCCTGTGACAGCGGCGACCAGGACGGCGCCGAAAGCCGGCGCTACTATCCTTGAGGCCCCGCGAATGCCGCCTTCCATTGGATCCTCCCCGAACAAGCCGGATAAATAACGGCACTCTCGGTGCTTTGTTCCCGGCCGTGTGGCCGGACGACAGCTGCGTCACACAGGCCGTGTGTGGGGCGGCCTTTCGTTTGCAAAAGGCACTCTTCGCTCTCATTGATGCGCGGCAGCGAGGTCCTTGAGATGACGTTCGTGCATTTGCAGCACCGGCAGCGTCTTCTTGGCAAACTCCTTCATCGCCGGATCGTCGCCGGAATTCGCGTAAGCGGAAAACAGCGCCACCGCTTCCTTATGCGCCTGGGTCTGCATGTCGATATATTTCGATTGGAAGCTGTCCCCGCTGGCCTCCTTGAGTTGGTCGAGCAGCGCCTGGTGCTTGGTGTCCAGCGACGGGCCGGCTGGCGCGGTGGCCGAAGTCGTCTGACCCTTGCTGAGCGCCGCCTTGAAGTCCTCGCCGGCCTTGGTGTGGTCCCTGACCATTTGCGCCGCGAATGCCTTCACGTCGTCGGCAGTCGCCTGCGTCTGCGCAAGTCGGCTCGATTCGATTTCGAATGTATTGGCGATGGGCACGGTCTTGACGAACGTCGCGGTGTCAACCTTGCTCATGGTGTCGGTCGTTAGAGGCGTCAGCGTCGCCGATTGGGCAAAAGCAGCCACAGGTGCGCCAGCCATCATCGCTGCCGCAGTGATGGATAGAAGGGTTTTCATGGGGGTTCTCCGAGACTGATGTCATCCCTCCGATGGCTCAACGCGCAAGCTGCGGCGAGGTTGCCTGGTCGTGGCGGCCACAGCCGCCGCCACGCCAGACAATGGTTTGGAAACGCAAAACAAAAGACGCCGGCTGCGTCCTGCAAAGTGCAACGCAAGCCACGAGATCGTACGGAATCGTACAAGCTCTTTCGCTTTGCGGCAGTCTTGCTATCGTTGGCTGGGAGAGATGGGTGGAGGCTTCCGTGGGGCAGATCAAGTCGCCGCTAGGAATCGGTATTGACACCGACGCTGCCGTTCATACCATCATGGCCGACTATCATTCCGGCGACATTCTCTCGACCACCGTCGTCATAGCCGATTTGCGCAAACGCTTTCCCTGGTTCCGGCAAACCGACGAGGAGCTGGTTGGCTTCATCGTTCGGGCGCTGGACGGTCGGGATATCGCGGTCAGCTTCGACCACCGCGGCCGCTAGGCTGATTTTACGGCAAAACCAGCCGGCCGCGGAGCTTAAGCTCCGCGGCCTCGTCAGGCTGTGATGACCGGGCGCTTACTTGCCGCAGTGGTTGTCGTTCACCGTCGGCGCCATCGTGCCCGGAGCCTTGCCGGTCGCATCGGGCAGAGCCCCCTGCGGGCCCGGCGGGCAATTCCGGTCGGCATTCGAATTCGTCGTTGAGAAATCGCGAATGCTGTTGGTGATGGTCGAATCCGTGCCGGTGTCAGGGCCGCCATTATCCGGGACTACGATCGTCCGCCCGCTACCGTCGGCAGCGGCTCCGGAAGGGTCGCCGACGTTCTGCGCCATCGCTGACGTAGCCAGACCGATCGTAAGCGCCGAAGCTGCGAGAATTTTCGTGAGCATGATGCTTCTCCTTTTTACGAGGGTCGTCGCGTTGCGACTACGAAAACAACCGTTCGGGCGAGCGAAGGTTCCGACAAATTTCCTATGAATTCAGCATGTTCTCAGGTGTTCAAGGTGGCCGCCATGCCATTCTCCGCGGGCACGCATCTGTGGACTTTTCTAACGGCACAGCCCGGCATTTTGCTCGCCGCATGAGCGTACGCCTTACCGTTCCGCCGGAACAGGAATGCTTCTTGCGAGTTCATACCTTTGTACAATGCGACGCGCTGATGCGAATGGCGGCAGCGCAAACAAGGAGAGCAGACATCATGGGCCTTGGAACCATTCTCATCATAATCTTGGTCCTTGCCTTGCTTGGCGGCTTCAGCGGCTTGGGCGGCGGACCGTTCTATGGCACCGGCTATTACGGTGGTGGCGGCCTCGGCCTGGTGCTGCTTATCGTCATTATCCTGGTCCTGCTTGGGCGCATTTGATGCACGTCGCGCAAAAGTGTGCAGCGGTTTTGTGATAGCGACATGCATAAAACAGGAACCTAAAGCGCATCGCATGAGGCCAGTCGAACGCGACGCGCCTTAGTGTCACGCTCGCGACAAAAACGCCTGCCGCTTGGTAACAAACGCCGGGCGTTTTGGAGACAAGATTTCCATGATCCTTGGCCAACCAGGATCCCTGGCTAAAAAGGCCGACCCGGTGCCGAACCTTTCGGCACCGAGGACACCACCATAGCAGCAGCTTAGTGTTGGCGATCGGCGGCCAGCGCTTCTTTCAGATCGGCGCTGAGCACGCCTTCGTTGAACAGCGACATGATACGGGCGGCCAACCGCTCGCGGACAGGACTGTCGTCCGCAACACCCAACTCGCGGCAGCAGTCGTCGAGCGCTTTTTTCAGCACGCTCAGTTCGGCTGGAGTTGCTGCACCTTGCATCGACATGCCATCCTCCCTTGAAAAAGGGCGAAAGCGCGAAGCGTCTTTCAAGCGTCCACTCGCCATGTCTGTGTGGACGACTCCAATTCAATTAGCGCCGATCTCGTCCAAACTCAATGTACGGAAATTACCAAACAGACAGTTTGGGAACGACTGCCTTGCACCTGCATTGTTGCTGCGATCCAACCCACCCCTCATTTGGATCATTGGGCGTAGCCCACGACGCCCGAATGGAGCCCGTTGCATCCCTCGCGACGGGCTCTTTCGCGTCCGGTGACCTCAATTGTCGTTTTCGTACCAAACCGTCTTTGGTACGTTTCCAACTCTAACTTTCAGTCGGATGTTTTCGTAGGCAAGCGGCAGGAGAAACTGTCGTGCATCGATTCATTTTTTTATTTAGTAGGCTCCATACCTTTCAGTGCCTATATGAGCGTTATCGTCCGCAGGTTATACCGGGCGCGGACGGCTGGGAGATAAAAAAGCTCTTGCCCTGTTTTGGGGCTAGCTATGTCTGATCCAGCAATTTCCAATAGAAATCTATACAGAAACAAGCTGTTGCGCCGGATGAGCGCCGGCGATTTCGCATCTCTCGAGCCGCACATCGAGCGCTGTTCACTGGAGTTACGGCAATCGCTCGAAGTGTCCGGATCCCCGATCGAGGCCATTTATTTCCTCGAGGACGGCATCGGTTCGGTGGTTGCGAAAATGCCGAACGGCAGCGATGCGGAAGTTGGCCTTGTCGGCTTGGAAGGTATGACCGGCTCGGCCCTGATAATGGGCGACGACCGTACGGTCCATGATTGCTATGTGCAGCTGGCGGGAGAAGCCGCCAGGATCGACGCCGAGCCGTTCAAGGCGGCGCTGACGCAAAGCCCGACGCTGCGGCTGTTCTTGCTGCGCTACGTGCAATATCTGCATGTCCAGACCGGCTATACGGCGCTGGTCAACGCGCGATCGAAACTTGAAGACCGGCTGGCGCGCTGGCTGCTCATGTGTGACGATCGGGTGGACGGCGGCCGGCTGACGATCACTCACGAATTCCTGTCGATCATGCTTGGCGTAAGGCGTCCGGGTGTCACGGTCGCGCTGCAGCTGCTCGAGGGGCGAGGGCTCATCCGGTCCCGCCGCGGCGAAATTATCATTCGCGATCGCGATGGTCTCGTCGCACTGGCGGATGGCGGCTACGGCCTGGCCGAGGCCGAATATACCCGCCTGGTCGAGCATATCGGCGAGCGCTGACGGCGCTTTCCTGGCCGATTGCTGCCGCAGGTCGAAGCCCCTTGCGACACTACACGGCGGGTCGGAAAAATTTTCAAAGCTCCCGGACCGTCAGGGAACTTGTTTCCCGTCGGAGGGTTATGGGACGCCTCTACTTTGCGAGGCGGCACCAACCATTCGGGAGAGGATCATGGCGACCACGAAAAAGGCCGCGAAGGCGGCAAGCAAGGGCCTTGAGGATCTGTTCCTCGACGGGCTCAAAGACCTCTACTACGCCGAGAAGAAGATACTGAAAGCGCTGCCTAAAATGGCCAAGGGCGCGGAGTCGGAAGAAGTGACCGCCGCCTTCGAGAAACACCGCATGGAAACCGAAGGACATGTCGACCGCCTGGAGGAGGTGTTCGAGAAGTTCGGCAAGCCGGCCCGTGGCAAGACCTGCCCGGCGATTGACGGCATTATCGAAGAGGGCTCGGAAGTGCTCGAGGAGTATAACGGTGCTCCCGCGCTCGACGCCGGGCTTGTCGGCGCGGCGCAGGCCGTCGAACATTACGAGATCGCTCGCTACGGCACTTTGATCGCGTGGGCGGAAGAACTCGGCAAGAGCGACGTTGTCGAGCTGCTCAGGGCAACTCTCAAGGAAGAGGTCGCGACCGACGAAGCGCTTTCCAAGCTCGGCGAAAGCGGTGTCAACGAACGCGCAATGCAAGAAGCCGCTTGATTTCAAAACCGCAACCGAGCCTCGGAAATGGTTGCCAAGGCTCGGTTGGCCGCGGGAAACCGGTGAATTCTGCATTGGTCCCTCATGAACGGTAGGGCGGGCAGCTAGAGCCTTGAAGCGGTGCCTCGGAGCGGATTCACTCGATCTGCTCGAACGTGCATTGCCGGGGCTCTTTGTCCGGCCGCCAGCGCAACAGCTTGGTTCCGTGCCGGAACCGGTCGCCTGTCACATGGTCGAACCGAACCTCGACCACCAGTTCAGGCTTTATCGGTTCCCATTGTCCGCTGCGCTCCGTGCTCCAGCGGCTTGGTCCGCCCGGCGCCTTGCCGGTGAAACCCGGTTTGGCCCGCAGTTTTTCCAGCCGTCTGGTCAGCGCCGCCCTGTCGTCCCTGCCGATGGTCGAGGTGAACCCGACATGGTCCAGCCTGCCTTCGTTGTTGTAGAGGCCGAGCAGCAGGGATCCGACTTCGTTGCTGCCGGCGAGATAGCGAAAGCCGCCGACCACACAATCCGCAGTGCGCAGCCGCTTGACCTTGACCATGGCGCGCTCGCCGGGCCGGTATGGCCCGGCGATCAGTTTTGCAACGACACCGTCGGTCGAGCCATGGCCGGCGCCTTGCAGCCAGCGCTCGGCGGCAGCGGCGTCGTGCGTATATTTGGACAGGTGCAGTTCGGGCCGTGCCGCCGACGCGACAAAGGCCTCAATCGCCTGCCTCCTGGTGGTGAGAGGCTCTTCGATGATGATCCCGCCGCCGGGTTCGGCCAGCATGTCGAACAGGACCAGCATGGCAGGCGTCTCGAGGCTCAACTTGCGGATCCTGCTTTCGGCGGGATGAAGGCGCATTTGCAGGGCCTCGAACGAGGACGATCCGTCGACCTCGATGACGATTTCGCTGTCGGCAACAAACCGCCGCGACCTCACATCGCGCAGCACCGCGACCAGTTCGGGAAAATAGCGGCCAAGCGGCTTGCCCGATTTTGCACGCAGATCGACGGCATCGTCGCCCTTGAACACGAGGCAGCGAAACCCGTCCCATTTCGGTTCGTACTGCCAAAGCCCGTCGCCGCCAGGAATTGCGTCGGCGGCTTTGGCTTCCATCGGACGAAGGTCGAGCGGCAACGGAAATGCGGTCATGGCTGGTCCGCGCCGCCGCTGAGGCATTCGCTACCGCCGTCGGCCATTCCCCTGCGCCCCGCTTTCCCGCCTCGGCACCTTGCGGCCGGTTTGGTCGGGTGAAGGCGACCGCGGATCGACCTCGTCGGACCCACCGATCTCCTTGGTGATGCGATAGGCCAGATAAGCGACGGCTCCGGCAAGCAGCAAGCGGACCATGACTGCAAATCCTTCGTTGGCGTGAACCCACCAACCCGCAGGCCGAAGGTTTTGTTCCGCCGCTGCCCATCGCCGGGGTGAATCGTCGGCGGCGCAACCAAAATCCAAGCGCATCGTTTGTTGCTTATCGACGAAAAGAATTTGCGATGAAGACGCTCTTGCCCTTGTTCGCTTTGACCCTGGCGCTATTCCTGGCCAGCAGCGCTTGGCCTGACGGGTGACCGCGATGCTCCTCGTTGTTCCGGTCTGGCAGGACATCGCGGCACGACTGCTTCTGACCGCGCTCGCCGGCCTGTTGATAGGCCTCAACCGCGAGGCGCGCGGGCACGCGGCGGGGCTACGCACCACCGTGCTGGTCGGATTGGCCGCCGCCATCACAATGATCCAGGCCAGTATTCTGCTCGAGACCGTTGGCAAGCACCCGGATTCGTTTGCATCGATGGACGTCTTGCGCTTTCCGCTGGGCGTGTTGACCGGCGTCGGCTTTATCGGCGGTGGCGCCATTCTTCGCCGCGGCAATCTTGTCAGCGGCGTCACCACGGCGGCCACGTTGTGGGTGATGACGGCGATCGGATTGGCTTTCGGTGGGGGCCAATACGGCTTGGGCGCGGCCGGCACGGCGCTGACGCTGGCCACCTTGCTGGTCCTGAAATGGGTGGACCTTCGAATGTCGCGCGAACACCATGCCCAGTTGGCACTGACCTGGAAGGCCGCGGCTCGACAGGAGCTCGATGCGCTCATCGGGCCGCTTGGCTACCAGGCACGCCTCGTCGCAATAGAGAGGCGCCCAGATCTCAAGGACCCTGTGTTCTCGTTCGAGATCAGTTGGAGGCGGCCCGACACTGGCGCACCGCCAATGGATCTGCTGGCATCGGTGGGCGAGCATTGCGAGATCCAGAAGTTTGATCTCCTCAGCGAACCTGCCCGCTAGAGCGGTTCATCGTTTCACGGAAACGCCGAAACGCTCTATCTCTTTGTTTCTGCGCAATCCCGGACGGAAAACCGTTTCACACTTTTCCTGGAATTGCTCTAGCGGCTTGCAACGATCGCGGCCTGAATCAGGCCATAGCTTCTCCACACCCCTTTCGATACCTATCTGTCGAGGCAGGACTCAAGGAGCAAGCAAAAGAGCGTGGCACAGCGATCGGGAAGTGCTGATCTCCCACTTCACGGCGGACGCGTGCCGAAATGGCTCGGCGACCGCATGACGCGGCTTGGCGCGGTCATGTGCGAGGCGATCATCCACCATTACGGCCGCGATGAATTGCTGCGCCGGCTGGCGCATCCGTTCTGGTTCCAGTCCTTTGGCGCCGTAATGGGGATGGACTGGCACTCTTCCGGCATCACCACCAGCGTCGTCGGTGCCTTGAAGCGCGGTCTGTCGCCGCTTTCCGGCGAACTCGGCATCCACGTTTGCGGCGGCCGCGGCGCGCATTCGCGCAAGACCCCGCACGAGCTTGCCCTGATCGGCGAGCGTGTCGGCCTCGACGGGCAAGGCCTCGCGACTGCCAGCCGGCTTGTCGCCAAGGTGGACAGCGCCGCGGTCCAGGACGGTTTCGATCTCTATCTGCACGGCTTTATCGTCACCGACGACGGCAAGTGGGTGGTGGTGCAGCAGGGCATGAACGGCGACAGCAAGGTGGCGCGCCGCTATCACTGGCTGTCCGAAGGCCTGAAGAGCTTTGTCGACCAGCCGCATGCTGCCATCGAGGGCGCCAACCAAGGCGAGATCGTCAACCTGACCGACCGGCGCGCTGAAGCGTCGCGCCAGGGACAACTGGACCTTCTGCACGACCTTGGACCGGATCGCATCGTGAGGGAGCTTGCCGCTTTGGAGCGGGGTTCGGCGCCAGCGCCGGAGCCGGCACAAAAGCTGCTGCCGCATCTGGTGATGCCGGCGCACCACGATGTGCGCGAAAGCGACGTCGTCATGCGCCGCCTGCACGGCAACATCGCGGCGGCGGCCGAGCGCGGCCCGACAGATTTCGCCGGGCTTCTCCTGGTGCCCAATGTCGGCGCGCGCACGGTGCGGGCGCTGGCGCTGGTCGCCGAAGTCGTGCATGGCGCGCCGTGCCGTTTTTCCGATCCAGGCCGTTTCTCGCTGGCGCATGGCGGCAAGGACAGGCACCCGTTCCCCGTGCCGCTGAAGGTCTATGACGAGACGATCGGCGTGCTGAAGTCGGCTGTCCAGAAGGCCAGGCTCGGCCGTGACGAAGAGATCGGCGCCTTGCGGCGGCTGGACGACCAGTCGAGGCAGGTCGAGCGCTATGTCACCGGCCCAAGCCTGAAGGAAATCGTCGCCGGGGAGTTCGAGCAATCGCATCTGCTCGGCGGCCGCAGCGTCTTCGGTTGGGAGGTCGTACCCGAAACGGCCGCAGTCAAATCAACGAAATGATCGGCTCGGATCAAGCCTCCAAGTCGATCAGGGCGACGCCGAGTTCGGGACGGTGCCTGCGGCGCAGATGGCCAGGCGTCTCCACCAATGTGACCTCGAGCGTCGGCCGCACGATGCCGTCCAGCAGATGACCGCCCCTCGTGGTGCCGTCACTCAATCCAAGGACTGCGTGGACGTGCAGGCTGGGCTTGCCGTCGTCGCCGATAGCAACATCGCCGATCGCGCTCAGCACTTCGCACTGTTCCCGGACGGGGATTTTCCGATAGGTCTTTTCCCCGGGGTCGAACCAGCCGACAGTCGCCGTTTCGAAAGCACCGAGCGCGGTCAGCGACGCGCCGCCGACGCCACGGTCGACCGCAAACGAGGTCAGCTGCGCAAACGCCTCTTCGCCGGGATCAAGCACAACGACGAACGTTCTCTGTCCGGCGCTTTCGGCAACAAGCTGTGATTTCATGATTTCGCTCCAGCCGTCAGGAATTCAAATCCACCACACCAGCAATGCCAGCAAGACGAGACCCACTAGGCCGGCGATGAAAATGATCCGGCGCGCCCGCGTCCGCAGGATGATCTCGCCCTGCCGCGCCTGTTCCGCTGAAAAGACAGGACCATCCTTGTCCCGGTCGTTGCTCATCCATCATCTCCTTTCGGGCAATTATTCAGCATTGAATAGATCTGGCGCCCGATAGAACACAATCTCGTTTGGCGGATGAGGTTCCACGATGGACCATCGACGGTTGGAACCGACTGGGACTCGGCCGTCTGCCGAGGCGGGACGGAGATCGACCACGAGGTGAACCCAGCCGGCTTGGGACCGGCTGGGCGCCGTTTGCATCTATTCCTTCGGCGCGGTCGCGGGCGCGGTATAGCGGCGGCGCACCGCGTCCAGGACGTGGTTGCGGCTCTCCTGCGCCGAAAGTGTGCCGTCTTTCTCCGCTTCGGCGGTTTCGCGCGCCAGTTCCTTGTCCCTGATCTGGTGGCGAAACCATTCGGAATAGTCGCCGGCGCGCAAATGATGTTCCCAGGTCCTGTCGTCGATGCCCTCGGCGATCTGGGCGAAAATCATCAGATTATGGGCGCGGAGGTTCATCGCATTGTCGGGGCCGCGGAAATAGAAGCTGCCCTTCTCGTCCAGCTGGCCCTCGGCATATTTGCGGCTGTGGCGCTTGAGCGACTGTCGCGGTTCGATCGGCTCGACCATGGCAGGTTTCTTGCGCGCCTGCGGCCGCCAGAACAGCACGCGCTCGTCTTTTGGAGAGTTCAGGTCCTTGTCCTTTGGCGGTTCGGTGCCGGTCTCGTGACAGAACGTCTTGATGACCTTTTTCGCCTTGGGGCCGAGTGCGATGACGGCGGTGACCAGCCGCAATGCCTCGGTTGAGATCGCGTCCGGATGAACCGTGATCAGGATCGTGCCCGGCAATTCCATGGCCAGCACCATTGGCGTGTCGTCGCGCCGCTTCGGCAAGAGGTGATGCGCCTCGTCGATGATCAGCCAGTGTGGTCGTGCCGTGCGGAAGCGAACGCCGCCAAGGCCCGGCAGCAGGTCGGCAAAGAAGTCCGGCCGCTCGTTGACGCGCAGCGCCAGGCCATTGACGACCAGATTGTTGTCCGGCTTCTCCAGGAGATCGAGCAACTGCGTCTTCGTCGGCGCGTTCGAGCCGTCGCCCAGCCGGACGGCGCCTTCGAGGCCGTCATAGTCGCCTTCCGGATCGAAGATGCAGAACTGGAACTTTCTCTCGACGAAGCGCTCCGTCAGTGCGGTCGCCAGGGTCGATTTGCCGATGCCGGAGCTGCCGGCGATCAGCACCGTATCGGTTGGCGACAGATACACCTCCTTGCCATCCTCCGAGCCAAGCAGAATGCCGTCGCGGTTCGACACAAGCTCGCGATCGCGCTCGACCACCTTGGCGATCAGTTCCTCGACGCCTTTTCCGCGCGCGCCGCGTGTCACGAGATCCGCCGTATCCTTGACTGCCGGCAGTGCGTTGTCGACGGCGACGCTGAAGCCGCAGGCGCGCAGGAAGGCGTGGTCGTTTTCGGCGTCGCCGACACCGACGACGTTGTGCGGCGACAATCTGAGGTCCTGAAGCGCGGCTGTCAGCCCGGTCGCCTTGTTGATGCCGCTGGGCAGGATCATCACCGCGCCCTTGTTGAAGATGATTTCCAGCTCCAGCCCCAATTTCTTGATGACCTCGAGCGCGGTAGCCTGATGCGGTTCCCAGGTTGCGACGATCGAGCGTCCGACCGAAAGCGGTTTGACACCGCGTTTCCTGAGTTTGGCGATGAACTCGGGGGCGGGCGGCGGAGATATCGTCCGCTCCTCCTCGCTGGCCGGCGTGTAGATCAGCGCCCCGTTTTCCGCGACCACCTTGTCGAAGATCGCGACTTCGGGAAAGACGCGTTTCAGGTCGGGCAGCTCGCGCCCGGTGACGAGAATGAGTTTGCGGCCACTCTTCTTGAAGCGTTCAAGCGCCGCAAGCGTCTTCTCGGCAACGACCCCTTCATGCGCCAGCGTGCCGTCATAATCAGTGGCCAGGGCAATGAAATACATGCCGTCAATAGCCGCCCACGATCGGCAATATCTCGCCGGTGATGTAGCTCGAGCAGTGCGGCGAGGCGAGGAACACGTAGGCCGGCGCGATCTCCTCCGGCTGCGCCGGCCGTTTCATCGGCGTATCAGCGCCAAATTTCGAAACATCGCCGGCTTCCTTGTCCGAGGGGTTGAGCGGCGTCCAAACCGGGCCTGGCGCCACGGCGTTGACCCTTATGCCCTTCTCGACAAGGTTGCCCGAGAGCGCGCGGGTGAAGGCATGAATGCCGCCCTTGGTCATGGAGTAATCGACCAGTTGCTTCGAGCCCTCGATGCCGGTCACTGAACCGGTATTGATGATCGCCGAACCGGGTTTCATGTGCGGCACGGCCTCCTGCGCCATGTGGAAATAGCCGTAGAGGTTGGTCTTCAGCGTCGTATCGAAATGCTCCTCGGTCAGCTCGCTGAAATCGCTGGAATGGACCTGGAAAGCGGCATTGTTGACCAGCACGTCGATCCGCCCAAACTCCTGCACGATCTCAGCCACCGCGTTGTGGCAGTGGTTGCGTTCGCTGACGTCGGCCTTGATCAGGATGCAGCGCCGGCCTTCCGCTTCGACGGCCCTTTTGGTATCTTTGGCGTCCCTATCCTCCGAGAGATAGACGATCGCCACATCGGCGCCTTCACGCGCATATAGCACGGCCACCGCACGGCCGATGCCTGAATCGCCGCCGGTAATGACGGCCACTTTGCCGTCGAGCTTTTTCGATCCGATATAAAATGGCGCATCGTAAAGCGGCGCCGGCTCGATCGCCCATTCATGGCCCGGCTTCGGCTGGTGCTGCTCGGGGAAGGGCGGCTCGGGATATTTGCGGGCGCCGGCCTGCATGGCGCCTTTTTGCTTGCCATTGGATTTGGACTTGTCCTTCTCGTCGATACGGCGCTGGATATGCCGTTGCTTGGCGGCCTCGCCGGCGATTTCCGATTTCATCTGCATGGTCATCTCCCTGGCTTGAAACCCAACAACGCATATCCGGCGAAAAGGTTTATGCGACCACGTCATTCCTTGAGCCCGGCGACACGCTCAGCAGCGGCCGTTGCAGCAGCGGCAGATGGCCGACGACGCTGAAGGCCGCGTTCCTGACGCCTTGCATGATGCCGTTGTCCGATTGGGCCAGCGAGAGGATGCGCTCGCTGAGCGTGATCCACCGTTGCCCCACCGGGTGGCGTTCGCTTGTGTAGCCGGCAAGCGTGCCGTCGACGAAACGCCTGGCGAATGACGCGGCGTCCTCGATGCCGAGATTCATGCCGCGCGCGCCCAACGGCGAATGCACATGCGCGGCATCGCCTCCCAGGAAGACGCATGCGGTTTGATAGCGCGGCGCCTGTCGTACCGGAATATGGAAGCGGTCGGCCCGCAACAACCGCGTGATCCGGTAATTGCCGGGGATGCGCGCCAACGCATCCTCGCTGTTTGAAACCGCGCGATAACGCTTCTCGCCGATCGGGATGACGAAACCGACGTCGCCGTTCCTGTGAAGAAATGCGTGGGCGGCCATCGGCTCATAGGGCCAATCGTCGATGTCGGCGTCGGCAATGCTCCATTGCCGCCGATGCGTGTAGCCATCGAAGCCGATGCCCATGGCATCACGCACGGTGCTTTGCGCACCGTCGGCTCCGAAGACAAGGTCGAAACTTGCCTCGTCACGGCCGTCTGGCGCCTCGATCCGCACCTCGGCGCGGCCTTTGTGCTCGGCCATGCCGACAAATGTGCTTCGCCATTCGACGTCGATGCCAAATCCCTTGAGCGTATCGGTCATCAGCGATTCGGTGTCGCGCTGCGGCAGCGACAGCAGGAAATTATGGCGGTGCGGCAGGATCGAGAAATCGATCTCGCCGAGCGCTCGTCCTTCGAAGTAGAAACGGGCTCGGCGAATTTTCAATCCTTCGGCGAGCAATCGGGCAGCGACTTTGGACGGTTCAAGGATGTCGAGGCTGTGCGAACTGATGCCGACCGCCTTGGCGAGCGGCGTCGGGCCTTCCTTGCGGTCGATGATGCGAGGTGCAATGCCGCGCCTTGCCAGTTCGACTGCCGCCGTCAGCCCGGTCGGGCCGGCGCCGACGATCAGGATGGAAGCGTCCCGCGAAGCCGTCATCGTGGGGCGTCAGCTTTTTGGCAGTGCGTAGGCAATGATGTCGTCGCCGATCCTGGTCTCCATGAAATGGTGGCCGCCGGCTGCAAGGGTCGCCAGCCAGGTCAGGACGTAAAGCCATACACCGGCGGCATTGCCGGCAAGCAGCAGGCTGCCGGCGGCCAGCAGGGCGATCCCGGCGGGCAGATAGTACCAGGATCCGCCCAGCGCGATCAGCCAGGCACCGCCCCCTCCGATCAGCAGGCCGAGGATCGTCAGCAGCGCGCCGACGAACATCGTCCACCAGAAGGCAACGCCGGACCGGCGGCGAATGGGATGGGGGTGGGGGATGGTCATGATGCTTATCCAGGTGAAACAGAACGTGACCTCATCCGAACGTATGGAGGGTTCGATGGTTTCCGGTCAGCCCGACCTGATGGGCCAGGGCGGGGTAACCATTCTGTGATCTCCGCTGCTCCAGCCGGAACTTACCCACGCAGCCGCAGTTAGGCACTTTGGGGGGTGAGTATGGTTTGCTGGATGCGAAATCGGCGAGGGGATGCCGCAGGTCTTTTCAAGGAGTGCCAACGGCATTTCACGCTTCGCTCTGTGGGGCGCGTGTTTCATGGCCATCTTTGCGGCTCTCGGCGGTACCGCCGTCTTGCGTTCGGACTTCGTCACCGGCGTTGGCCGGCCGTTGGCGCAACCAGTGCCGTTCAGCCACAGGCACCATGTCGGCGAGCTCGGCCTCGATTGCCGTTATTGCCATAGCGGCGTCGAGACTGCGTCATCGGCGGGTCTGCCGGCGACCGAGGTGTGCATGACCTGCCATTCGCAGCTGTTCACCAACGCGGACATGCTGGCGCCGATACGGGCAAGCCTTGCTTCCGGGCAGCCATTGCAGTGGCAGCAGGTGAACAGTGTCCCCGACTTCGTCTATTTCAATCATTCGATCCATATCGCTAAAGGCGTCGCCTGCGAGACGTGCCATGGCGAGGTCGACGACATGCCGCTGATGCGGCGGGCGCACGCACTATCGATGGAATGGTGCCTGGCATGCCATCGCGATCCCGAGCCTAATTTGCGTCCGCCGCAGGACGTGTTCCTGATGCACTGGAAGCCACCGGCCGGCATCGCCGAAATCCGCCGGTCACTCATCAGCCTTCTCGATATCCACCCCGAGACCATGACCGACTGTTATGTCTGCCACCGCTGACAAACCGATCGCGGCTCCAGACATGGCCGGCCTGCGCGAACGGCTTTCGCCCGGCCCGGAGCTGTGGCGAAGCCTCGACGAGCTCGCCGATACGCCGGAATTCCGCCGCTTCGTCGATGCCGAATTTCCCTCGATCGCCGAGCGCATCCCGCGGCTCGACCGGCGCACGCTGCTGAAGCTGATGGGTGCATCGCTGACGCTGGCCGGGCTTGCCGCCTGCAGCCGGGCCGAAGACATCCTGCCTTATATCCGCCAGCCGGAAAACATCGTTCCCGGCAAGCCGCTTTATTACGCGACCACGCTTTCGAGCGATGGCTACGGTATCGGTGCGGTGGTCGAAAGCCATGAGGGCCGGCCGACCAAGGTGGAAGGCAATCCCGGCCATCCGGCCTCGCGCGGTGCGACGGACGCCATCATGCAGGCGGCGGTGCTGTCGCTTTTCGACCCCGATCGCTCGCGCATGCCGCTGAAACACGGCGAACCGGCGGCCTATGGCGACTTCCTTGCCGACATGGCCGAGCTCACCTCGCAGCTGGCCGGCTCAGGCGGTGCCGGCGCGGCGCTGCTGATCGAGGCGACGACCTCGCCCACCATGAAGGCGCAGCTCGAGGCGCTGCGCGCGCGCTACCCCAGGCTGAGGCTGTTCCAGCACGATCCCCTGGCAACGCCATCCGGCGCCGAAGCCACGCAGACTCTTTTCGGCAGGGCGCTTGCACCGGTCTACCGGTTCGATCGCGCCGACGCGATTGTCAGTCTCGACGCGGATTTCCTGGGCGAGGGCCCCGGCCGTCTCGCTTACGCCCGTGACTTTGCCGCGCGGCGTCGCGTGCGCCGGGCGGACGATACGATGAGCCGGGTCTATGCGGTGGAATCGACGCCGACGATCACCGGCGCTGCCGCCGATCACCGCAGGCCGGTGCGGCCGAGCGAGGTCGAAGCCGTCGCCGCGGCGCTGAGCGCGGTGCTTGGCGGCGAAGCGGCGCCAAGCGCCTTGGCACTGGACCCGGCCTGGTTGGCTGCCACTGCGGACGACCTGAAGGCGGCCGGCCGCTCGGCGCTGATCGTGCCGGGCGCCCATCAAACACCGTTCGTCCATGCCGCGGCTCTTGCCATGAATGCGCGGCTTGGTGCGCTTGGCAACACCGTGGAACTGATCGAGCCGCCCGACGCGATGCCCATCGAGGGCGACCTCGCTGCACTTTGCCAGGCGATCGCCGCGCGAGATATCGACACCGTTGTCATACTCGGCGCCAATCCTCTCCACACCGCACCTGCGGGGCTCGATGTCCGCGACGTGTTTTCGCAGCTGAAGCTTCTTGTCCACTGGGGTCTCTACCGCGACGAAACCGCCTTCGTCGCACACTGGCATGTCCCTGCTGCGCATGATCTCGAGAGTTGGAGTGACCTGCGCGCCCATGACGGAACCGCGTCGATCGTGCAGCCGCTGATCAGGCCGCTTTACCAGGGGCGGGCGGTGCATGAAATCCTGGCCGTGCTTGGCGGTGAATTAGCTGTTTCTGCGCTGCCGCTCGTCCGCCGGACATGGGCACAAACGACTTGGGCGCAAGCACTGGACGATCCCGCGTGGCGAAAGGCGCTTCGCGACGGCTTTGTATCCGGCAGTGCCAGCACTCCAGTCGATGTTGCGAGGCCGGCGGATTTGCGCGGCCTGAACCCGCGCGTCGAAGCGGCCAAAGGCGTCGAAATCCGTTTCGTCGCCGATCCCTGGCTGCGCGACGGACGCAATGCCAACTCGTCCTGGCTGCAGGAATTGCCGCGGCCACTGAGCAAGATCGTCTGGGGCAATGCAGCGCTGATGTCGCCAGCGACGGCGGGGCGGCTTCAGGTGGAAAACGCCCGGGTCGTCAATATCGCCTCGAACGGCACGGACATCGATGCGCCGGTCTGGATCATGCCTGGCCATCCCGACGAGACCGTGACACTTGCTCTGGGCTTCGGCCGGAAGCTCGGTTCGGTGGCAGCACTCGCCGACGGCCACGACGCGTACAGGCTGCGAAGCCTCGAGGCTCCCTGGATCGTCTATGGCGCCACGGTCGCGCCGCGGGACGGCAGTGCGCGGGTCATCACCACGCAACACCATCAGGCGATGGAGGGCAGGGCGATCGTTCGCCATGCCTCGCTCGAGGCCTTCCGCAAAAATCCACACTTCGTGCGCGACGGCGCCCCGCCCGCGCCAACCGGATCGCTCTATCCCGACTGGCAATACAGCCAGGAAGCCTGGGGCATGTCGATCGACCAGTCGGCATGCATCGGCTGCATGGCTTGCGTTTCTGCCTGCCAGGCGGAAAACAACATCGCCACCGTCGGGCCGGACGAGTCGGCACTCGGCCGTGAGATGCATTGGCTGCGGATCGACCGCTACTACTCCGGCCCGCTCGACGATCCCGACGTCTTTTTCCAGCCGGTGCCTTGCATGCATTGTGAGAAGGCGCCGTGCGAGGTCGTCTGTCCGGTCAACGCCACCACCCACACCCATGACGGGCTGAACGCGCAGGTCTACAACCGCTGCATCGGCACGCGCTACTGCTCGCAGAACTGCCCCTACAAGGTGCGGCGCTTCAACTTCCTGGACTTCCAGGAATTCGACAAGGATGCGGCCGGACCGGAACAGGCCGCGCACAATCCAGACGTCAGCGTCCGTTCGCGCGGTGTGATGGAAAAATGCACCTACTGCGTCCAGCGCATTTCCGAAAAACGCATCAAGGCGCAGATCGAAAACCGCCACATCGCCGACGGCGAAGTGGTGACCGCCTGTCAGCAGGCCTGCCCGACACAGGCGATCGTTTTCGGGGACCTCAACAGCAAGGGCGCCGCTGTCGTGCAGGAAAAAGCAGCGCCGCAACACTACGCCTTGCTCGAGGACCTCAACACGCGACCCCGCACCACCTATCTCGGCAAGATCAGGAATATCAACGGCCGTCTCTCGCCAGGCGGGAAAGCCGATGGCTGAGGCTATTGCTGGAAAACCGGGCGCACTGCCCGTTCTGCGCGGCCGGCACGACCTTCCGGAGATCAGCGGCCGTATCAGTGCGATCGTCCTCGACGGCAGGCTGCCGCGCTATTTCTGGACCGCGTTTTTCGCCTGCTTCGTCTTCGTCCTCATCTTTCTCTATTCGATTACCTATCTGATCTCGGTCGGCGTTGGCGCCTATGGCGTCAACATTCCGGTTGTCTGGGGCACGATGATTGGCAATTTCGTCTGGTGGATTGGCATCGGCCATGCCGGCACGCTGATCTCGGCGGTGCTTCTGCTTCTGCGCCAACCATGGCGCGCCTCGATCAACCGCTTTGCCGAGGCGATGACGCTGTTTGCCGTGGCGATGGCGGGGCTTTTCCCGATCCTGCATCTCGGCCGCCCGTGGTTCTTCTACTGGCTGCTGCCGCTACCCAACACGCATATGCATTGGCCGCAATGGCGCAGCCCACTGGTCTGGGATTTCGCGGCGATCGCCACCTATGCCAGCGTTTCGCTGATGTTCTGGTATATGGGCCTGCTGCCCGATCTCGCCGTCCTGCGCGACCGGGCGAAATCGCGCCCGGCGCAGCTGTTCTACGGGATACTGGCGCTCGGCTGGCGCGGTTCGGCCTTTCATTGGGCGCGCTACCAGACGGTCTATTTCCTGATGGCGGCACTGGCCACGCCGCTGGTCGTCTCGGTGCATTCGATCGTCTCGCTCGACTTCACCTTCGCCATCACGCCGGGCTTCCATTCGACTATCTTTCCTCCCTATTTCGTTGCCGGCGCGCTGCTGTCCGGCTTCGCCATGGTGCTTACCATCGCCATCCCGCTGCGCTGGGCGTTTTCGGTCCAGGATCTGATCACGCCGCGGCACATGGACAATGCCGCCAAGCTGATGATCGCCGCCGGCATGATCGTCATCTACGGCTATGCCTCCGAGGCTTTCTTCGCCTGGTATTCGGGCGAAACCTATGAGCGCACGATGATGTGGCAGCGCGCCTTCGGACCTTATGCGCCGCTGTTCTGGACCATGCTCGCCTGCAACGGCGCTGTTTTGCAATTGCTCTGGTTCCGCCGGGTGCGCCTCAACATGGCGGTGCTGTTCGCCATTGCCCTGATCATCAATGTCGGCATGTGGGTCGAGCGCTACGTCATCGTCGTCACCGGGCCAAGCCGCGATTACCTGCCGTCGTCCTGGGGCGAACAATCACTGAGATGGCTCGACTTCGGCATCCTGTTCGGCTCGATCGGCACCTTCTTCGCATTGGTCTTCCTGTTCATCCGCGTCCTGCCGGCCATCACCATTTTCGAGGTCGAGGAGCTGGCCGGGGAGAGGGGCGGCGCAAGATGAGCCTTTACGGCGTCATTGCGGCTTTCGCCGATCCCGAAGCGCTGACCGAGGCGGTCCGCACCATGCGGGCGCGCGGCTACCGGCGCATGGACGCGTTCTCGCCGTTCCATGTGCATGGGCTGGCCGACATGCTCGGCATGCGCAAGACGCGCTTGCCATGGGCCATCCTTGGCGGCGCCGTCGCCGGCGCGGTGTTTGTCTATGGCCTGATCCTCTATTCGGTCGAGATCGATTTTCCGCTCAATGTCGGCGGCCGGCCGCTGCATTCCTGGCCGGCCTTTCTCGTCATCGCCTTCGAGGCCGCGATACTTGGCGCTGCGCTGGCCGCATTCTTCGGCATGCTGGCCGCCAATCGCCTGCCCGAATATTACCACCCGGTCTTCAACGCCACGAGCTTCACCTATGCGCGCGGCGGCAAGTTCTATCTGCTCGTCGAGGCCGCCGATCCGAAGTTCCGCAAGGGCGTGACCAAGGGCCAGCTGACACGGCTCGGCGCCGAAACCGTCGAGGAGGTGGAGGCGTGAACATGCGCACGATCCTGCTGTCGGCAGCCTTGCTGGTCGCCGGCTGCCGGCAGGACATGGAGGACCAGCCGCGCTACGATCCGCTCGAAAGCAGCAACCAATTCGCCGACGGCATGTCGGCGCGGGCGCCGGTCGAGGACACAGTCGCACGCGATGCCGATCTTTCGCCGGTACCCGACACTTTTCCCTATCCGGTCACGATGACGCTGCTGCGGCGAGGCCAGCAACGCTTCGACATCTTCTGTTCGCCTTGCCACGGCCGCGCCGGCGACGGCCACGGCATGATCGTCGAGCGGGGCTTTCCGGCGCCGCCGACCTATCACCAGGACGCGTTGCGCAAGGCGAGCGACAGGCATTTCTACGACGTCATCAGCAACGGCTATGGCGCCATGTATTCCTACGCGGCGCGTGTCCCGCCTGCCGACCGCTGGGCGATCGTCGCCTATATCCGCGCCCTGCAATATTCGCGCGATGCACCAATTGCCGAGCTGCCGGAAAGCCTCCGCGCCGAGCTCAATGCGGAGCCGGATCGATGATGCGGGCGATGATGCGGCTTGCCGCCGAACGTTTGATTCTGCCGGCGCTTGCTGTGGCCGCCGTCGGACTTGTGCTTTGCGCCACGGGATTGGCCTTCGACTTCAGAGCCACATTGGCCGGCTGGCTGCCTGCGGCGCTCTTCCTGCTCGGCCTGCCGCTCGGGGCGCTGACCATCCTGATCGTGCATGGGCTGACCGGCGGCCGCTGGGGCGAGGCAATCCGCCAGCCGCTGCGCGCTCTCGTCGCGACGCTGCCGCTGGCGCTGCTTCTGCTGCTGCCGGTTCTGCTCAGGCTCGACCTGGTCTTTCCCTGGGCGAGTGCCGACGCGGCTGCATTGCCCGAGACGGTGCGCCAGAAATTCTCTTATCTGAACGTTCCGTTCTTTTTGCTGCGCTTTGCCGCCTGCGCCGCGATCTGGCTGGTGGTGGCGTGGCGCGTGCTTGACTGGACAACGACCGATAGCGGCCGTGGCAGCGCCGGCCGCGGCAAGGCCTATGCCGCTGGATTGATTGCGCATGGGCTGGCGGTCACGATCTTTGCCATCGATTGGATGCTCTCGCTTGAGCCGGAGTTCTCCTCGACCATCTATGCGCTGCTGGAAGCGTCCGCCGAAGTCGTTGGCGCTTACGCCCTGGCGATGACGGTACTGTGCGTGAACCGCTCGATCGAGGTCATGCCGGGCGGCGAGGAGGATGTCGCGCTCGGCGAGGATTTGGCCAACATGCTGTTCGGCTTCGTGTTGCTCTGGACTTACCTGTCGTTCATGCAATGGCTGGTGACCTGGGGCGGCGACCTGCCGAACGAGATCCGTTGGTACCTCATCCGCAGCAGCAATGGCTGGCAGTATCTGCTCTGGCTGCTGATTGCGCTGCAATTCGCGGTCCCCTTTGCCGGGCTGCTCAGCCGGGATCTGAAGCGCAGCCATGCCGGCCTGCTGTCGATCTGCGGCATCGTGCTGGCCGGCCACTACGTCGATGTCCTCTGGCGGATCAGACCGCCGTTGGCGGACGGTAATGTGATCGCATTCTGGTACGATCTTGCCGCGCTGGCAGGAGCTGGCGGCCTCTGGCTTGCGCTGCTGCTTTTCGCGCTTGGCCGGCCGGACCGGATCGCCCTCTGGTGCCGGAGGCCGGTCCATGGCTAGGGCAGCCCGCCATCCCGAAACGCGCGACGTCTGGCCGGGCGCGCTGCTTGCCTTCGCGGCCGGCCTGCTGCTGCTCCTGGCCGCAACAGTCATCGTCCTCGGGCTCGTCTTCGACACCAGGCCGTTCGGGCCGCTGCCGGGGCCATCATCGGTCGGCAACCGGGCCAGTCCAGCCTTGCAGCGCTTTCCAGAAGACGACCTCGCTGCCTTCCGCAAGGCGGAGGAGCAGGAGCTGAACAAGGTCGGCTGGGTCGACCGCACCGCCGGCATTGCCCGCATTCCGATCGAGGACGCCATGTGGGCGATCGTCAGCCATGGTTTGCCGAAGTGGGGGCCGCGGGCGCGGGCCGCCGGCGCCGACTGCCGATTGGTCGAGGCCGAGATACCACGCGCGCCACAGGCCGCGCGCTGCCGGACCGCGCCAGGCCAGGGAGGCCGGCCGTGAAGGCCTGGCTAACCGCTTTTTCCCTTCTCGCGGCACTGCCGGCCATGGCTTTCGCACGCCCGGCCTTCGATCCCGAGATCGGCGCGCAGCTCAGCCTCGACCGGGTGTTTCGCGATGCGTCCGGCGAGCAGCGCACGATCGGCCAAATGCTTGCCGGCCGGCCGGCGCTGCTGATTTTCGGCTACGACAAATGCCCGAACCTTTGTGGTGTGACCCAACAGGCGGTCGCCTCGGATTTGAAAAAGACCTCGCTCGACCCCGACACCTATCGCGCTTTGTTCGTCTCGATCGATGCCGCCGACACGCCCGAAGATGCGGGCGATGCGCAAGCCACGGTCGCCGCGGCGGCCGACGCGAGGAACCTGTCGGCGTGGCGGTTCCTGACCAGTGCCGACGGCGCCGGCGGCGCCCTTGCCGCGGAAGCCGGCATCAGTTTCGACACCCGCGCCAGGATCGACCAATTCGCCCATCCGATCGCGGTCATCGCGCTGACGCCAAAAGGCCGGATAGCGCAGGTGCTGCCGGCGCTGAGCTTCACGCCGCGCGATCTTGAGCTTGCCCTTGTCGAGGCATCTTCCGGCAGGCTCGGCTCGATCGCCGATCATGTCTTCCTGCTCTGCGCCGGCTTCGATGCGTCCAAGGGGCGATATACGCCGGCGATCTGGGCTGCGTTGAAGCTCGCCAGCATCGTCATGGTGGTGGGGTTGGCGACGGCCATACTGCTGGCGCGCGGGAGGCGGGCGTGAGCTTCGGCATCCGGTTTTTCCCGCAGGAAGCCTCGTCCATCGCAGGCAGCGTCGATGCCTTGTTCTACACATTGCTGGCTTTCGCACTCGCGCTCGGCCTGTTCCTGACCGTTCTCGTTGTCGGCTACGCCGTCAAATATCGTATCGGCTCCGCAGCCGACCGTACAGGGGCGCGTGCCCGCAGCCTGCCGCTGGAGATGACGTGGACCATTGCCAGCCTGGTGATGGCCTTCATCTTCTTCGGCTGGGGCGCAGTCCTTTTTGTCCGGCGCGACCGTCCGCCACCGGACGCCGTCGAGATCGCCGGCCTCGGCAAGCAATGGATGTGGGAATTCCGCCATCCCGGCGGCCAGCGCGAGATCAACGAGCTGCACGTGCCGGTCGGCAAGGCGGTGGTGGTGTCGCTGGCATCACAGGACGTCATCCACTCCTTCTACGTGCCAGCCTTTCGGGTCAAGCAGGATGCCGTTCCCGGACGCACGGCCAATGTCTGGTTCATCGCCACGCAGCCGGGGCGTTATCACCTGTTCTGCGCCGAATATTGCGGCACGCAGCATTCCGAGATGGGCGGCTGGGTGACGGTGCTGGCGCCGGAGCAATATGCATCATGGCTCGGCAGTCAAGGTGAAGGCGAAAGCCTTGCCACGAGCGGCGGGAAACTGTTCCGCGCGCTCGGCTGCTCCGGCTGTCACGGCAATTCCAGCAAGGTGCGGGCGCCCGGCCTCGATGGGGTTTTCGGCCAGCCGGTGGCGTTGGCCAACCGGCAGACGGTCATCGCCGACGAACGCTATCTGCGCGATTCGATCCTTGTCCCGAACAAGGAAATCGCCGCCGGCTACCAGCCGGTGATGCCGAGCTTCGACGGTCTCGTTGACGAAGCCGAACTGCAGATGCTGATGGCCTATCTCAAATCCCTATCGCTCCAATCTCCCTCGTTACCGGCGGCAAAAAACGAGGCGCCGCAATGAGCAGCGATTTGGCGTCGGCAAGCTATCTCGCAGAAGGTGCCGGGCCGCGCTCCTGGCTGCTGACAACCGACCACAAACGGGTGGCGTGGCTCTATTTCGTCTCGCTGACGGCCTTCTTCTTCCTCGGCGGAACCTTTGCCGTGCTGATGCGCATCGAGCTTGCGACGCCGGCCGGCGACCTGGTCTCCGACGATGTCTACAACCGGCTGTTTTCGCTGCACGGCATCATCATGGTGTGGTTCTTCCTGGTGCCGTCGATCCCGGCAACGCTCGGCAATTTCCTGCTGCCGCTGATGATCGGCGCGCGCGACCTCGCCTTTCCCCGGCTCAACCTGGCAAGCTGGTACGTCTTCATGTTCGGCAGCCTGTTCGCGCTCGCCTCGGTGGTTTTGGGCGGCGTCGACACCGGCTGGACCTTCTACACGCCGCTGTCGACGCTCTATGCCAACGGGTTTGTCTCGACCGCGGCATTCGGCGTTTTCATCGTCGGCTTTTCGACGATCATGACCGGCATCAATTTCATCGTCACCGTCCACACCTTGCGAGCGCCTGGCCTCACCTGGTTCCGGCTGCCGATCTTCGTCTGGACCCTGTACGCCACCAGCCTGGTGATGGTGCTGGCGACGCCGGTGCTTACAGCATCGCTGATCCTCATCGTGCTGGAGCGCGTCTTCGGCATCGGCATCTTCAATCCCGCCCTCGGCGGCGATCCGCTGCTGTTCCAGCATCTGTTCTGGTTCTACTCGCACCCCGCCGTCTACATCATGATCCTGCCAGGTATGGGAGTGGTCTCGGAAGTGCTGCCTTGCTTTAGCCGCCGGCCGCTGTTCGGCTACAAGGCCGTCGCCCTGGCTTCGATGGCGATCGCCGTCTTCGGCTTTCTCGTCTGGGGCCACCACATGTTCGTCAGCGGGCAGTCGGCCTATGCCGGCGTGGTGTTTTCGTTCCTGTCCTTCTGCGTCGCGATCCCATCGGCGATAAAGGTCTTCAACTGGAGCCTGACGCTGCGCAAGGGCGAAATCAGCTTCGAGACGCCGATGCTTTATGCGCTGTTCTTCCTGGCATTGTTCACCTTCGGCGGGCTGGCCGGCCTTTTCCTTGCCGCGCTCGCCATCGACGTCCACGTTCACGACACCTATTTCGTCGTCGCCCATTTCCACTACATCATGGTCGGCGGCATGGTGACCGCCTACATGGCAGGGCTGCATTTCTGGTGGCCGAAACTCACCGGCCGAATGTATTCGGAGGTTTGGGGGCGTATAGCCGCGGCGGTCACCTTCATCGGCTTCAACCTGACCTTTTTTCCGCAATATGTGCTCGGCTTTCTGGGCATGCCGCGGCGCTACCATACCTATCCGCCGGAATTCGCTTTCTGGCACATCCTGTCGTCGGCAGGCGCCGTGGTGCTGGCGATCGGCTATCTGATGCCGCTCCTCTACTTGGCATGGTCGCTGTTTCGAGGCGCGCAGGCGCCGGCCAATCCGTGGCGAGCGACCGGGTTGGAATGGCAAACAAGCTCGCCGCCGCCAGCGCATAATTTCGATCGCATGCCGACCGTCACCAGACCAGCCTACGACTATCCGATGAAAGGCCTGACCGAGAAACGGTCGGACCCGGTGGAGGATCTGGTTTGAAGTCACCAACGACAAGCATCGCCTTCGACCGGCCGGCTCGCGAAACGGCAGCCGACAGCTTTGCCATGTGGGTGTTCATCGGCTCCGAGGTGATGCTGTTCGGCGCCATCCTGCTCGTCTTCATGTTTGCCCGGTTGAGTTATGGCGACGCCTTCGCCGGGGCGGCGAAGCATCTGTCGCTGCCGTTGGGCACGGCCAACACCGTCGTCCTGATCACCAGCAGTTTCGCTGTGGCGCTCGCCCATATGTACACGGCCGCGCGGCGATGGCGCGCCGCTGGCTGGGCATTGGCTGCGACGGCGCTGCTCGGCGTCGTCTTCCTGGCGATCAAGGCGACGGAGTACGCCAGGGAATTCAGCGAAGGGCTGGCGCCGGTGCTCGGCGCACCTTTCATCTATAAGGGCCCGGATCCTGTTCATGCCGAATTCTTCTTCGGCCTCTATTTCGCGATGACGTCACTGCACGCCTTGCATCTGATTTGCGGCGTAATCGTCATCGGCGGCATCCTCGCGCTGTGGCCACGCACGATCGAGGCCAGCCGGTTCCGGCGCGTGCAGGCAATCGGCCTCTATTGGCATTTCGTCGATATCGTCTGGGTCTTCCTGTTCCCCGTCCTCTATCTGATCAACAGATGAGCGAGTTCCGCAAACTCACGCTTGCTTATATCGGGCTTTTAGCCTTGCTGGCCCTGACCGTCGGCTCGTCCTTCCTCGCGCTCGGCGGCTTCAATTCGGCACTCAATCTGGTGATCGCCGCGGCCAAGACCGCCGTCATCGCCATCCTGTTCATGCATCTGGCCAGCGACGGCGTCCTGCCGCGTCTTGCGGTCGCTGCTGCCGGGTTTTGGCTGATGATCCTGTTCGGGCTGACGCTGATCGGACAATAGGCCGAAGCGGCGCACCTCGTGATGCCTTGCCTGCGCTCGGACCGGCCTTACAGGGCCGGCTTTTGCTCGGCCGCTGACGTAGAAATCTTTTGGCCATGGCCATTGCCATTGAGTTGCCTGGCCTCGTCCTCGGCTGCGTCTTCGAGCTTGGCGACGAGCAGATCCTTGAGGTCGCCAACCTCTTCCTCGATGTCTTCGATGGGTACGCCGGCGTCGGCCGCCTCTTCCTTGCATTCCCTGGCGAGGATTTCCGCCTCCCTTTCAAGCCTGATCGGAGGCGGCGGCACATGAACGTTTTCGTGGATCCAGTCCTGCAAGAATTCTATCGCACTGTCACTCATGGCGCTCACCTATAGCGGCAACCCTGTAGTGCACATTAACGTACGTGCTGCAAAATGGATGCTTGGCAACGCCGGATTTCGGGTAGCGATACTTGACGATAGCGTGATTGCTAGGAACTGGAGCTTCTGCAGCCAAATGGAATCACTTGGCGTCGCGGAATTGCGTCTAACCAGACAGTTGGAGCGGGATCTAATTTGAAAGCATCCCGCCCTAAGACGTGTTGCGCCGACGCGCCGGTGTTGCTCGATTCGGATCGCTTGTCGGCCGACCATCGTCATCGGCAGCAGCCGGTCGTGCCGGCCGCTCAGCGGCGCGGTCGGCGCGCATTTTGCGTTTATGCGCCATCCAGAACGGCAAGAGCTCGGCAAGAAAACTGTATATCGTGGTCTTCATCGGCATGCTCCGGACAACGGTTACAACTCGTGGTCCCGCATTTCCGTTCCGACAAAGAGTTGCGTTCCGACAAATCCGTCGCTTCTACAATTGCGATTCGATCGGCAGGCAGCCAACCAGCGCTGCAACGATGCGCCGATAGAGACTGGCCTCCGGTTCACGCGAACATTGCCGCATCTCGCCATCCGCCATGCCGAGCCACCGCAAGGCGCCTTTGTCCAGGACCAGCTGATAGCTCGTCTGCGGTGACTTTTCGTGCTCGAACAGCCGGCGCAACTCCATCACCAGATTGGCATCGTGGAAAAGCACGCCCATTTCCGCATTCAACGACACCGAACGCGGATCGAAATTGAAGGAACCGACAAACCCCAGCGTGTCGTCGACCGTAAAGGCCTTGGTATGGAGGCTGGCTCCCTTTGAGCCGAAAACGGAGATGTTGGCCTGGCGGTTGAAGGGTTGCAATTCGAAAAGCTGGATACCTTTTTTAAGCAGCTTGCGGCGGTATTTGGCATAGGCGCCGTGCACGGCGGCGACGTCCGTCGCGGCGAGCGAGTTGGTGAGGATTGCAACCTCGGCGCCACGATCCACCAGCTTCGACAGGATGGCCAACCCGGTGCGGCCGGGGATGAAATAGGGCGAGACAATTTCGAGGCGCTGCCTGGTCGCCGCGATAGCGGGAAGCAGCTCTTTGGTCAGCCAGTTCCTACGCCGCTTGCCGCGCACCTTTTCCGGCGGATCGGAAATGACGCGAACGCCTTTCGTCCAGCAGACGTCGCTGTGCGCTGCAATGAACTCCGTGATCGTGCGCCAGGCACTGAGGCTGTTCAAAAGCTGGCCGTCCGCGGTCGCATCGAGATTGTCGAGGAAATCGGCGCGCGAGCCCACCGCAGCCGGATTGAGCAGCTGGATCGGCTTTGCCGCCTCGCAATTCCAGAACGCCTCGAAGATCTGCATCGTCTGCCCTACGGCAGGACCGAGAAGCAACAGGTCGAGATCACGGAAATTTGTCTCCGCGGCGTCGAAATAGGCATCGCCGATATTTCTTCCTCCGACGATGGCCAGGCTCCCGTCGGCGATCCAGGCCTTGTTGTGCATGCGGCGGGTCATCGCAAACAGCCGGGCGACCATCTCCAGCGAGCGAAAGATGCTGCCGTTCCTCATGCCGCTGGGGTTGAACAGCCTCAGCTCGATGTTCTTGTAGCTGTTGAGCGCCAGGTAAGCGGCGTCGCTGTTGCGCGGATTTATATCGTCCAGCAGCATGCGGACGCGGACACCGCGCTCCGCCGCCTTGACGACCTCCTGCATCAGCAGCCGGCCGCTATGGTCGTCGTGCCAGAGATAGTACATCAGGTCGAGGCTGCTGGTGGCACTGCGCGCGGCAAGGATTCGTGCGGCAAACGCGTCATAATTGTCGGCGATCAGCACCAGCCCGCTATTGCCGGCAGCGATCTTGTCCCGGGCAAACCGCGAAATGGCTGTATCCATAAAGTGCACCGACAAACATCAGCGAAGCAAACCGTCTGAAATCTGACTAACAACCCTTCAGGTTCATTCTGGTTGCAGTCGCGGCTGCCGTATCGCGTCCAGGTTCAGCCGGGCCTTGATCGGCAGATGATCGGAAGCCCGCTGCGCCAGCGGCGTCTTGTGCACCTCGATGCTGGAAATCAGGTGCGGCGGCCTGGCCAGGATGCGGTCGAGCGCAAACAGCGGAAAGCGCGACGGAAAGCTCGGCAGAACCGCATCGATCGGACCGAAATGCGGCAGCAGGGCCAGCAGCGAAGACCTGTTGCGGACCCGCCATTCGTTGAGGTCGCCGAGCAGGATTGTTGGCCGCAGAACCGGGTGCGTGGCTTCGACCAGCGCGTTGGCCTGCTGCGAGCGCGAGCGCCGCAGCAAGCCGAAATGTGCGGCTATGATCCTGAGCGAGACGCCCTTCAGCTCCAGGTCCGCGATGACCGCGCCGCGCGGCTCCAGGCCGGGCAGCCGGATCTGGTTCACGCTTTCGACCACGCCGCGGCGTGCCAGGATCAGATTTCCATGCCAGCCATGGCTGCGGCGGTTTTCCGGGATGTGTGTGGGGACGAGGTCGCTGTCGCGCTCGAGTGCTGCGAGATCCAGCAATCCCTGCCTGCTTCCGGTTCTTTCGTCGGCCTCCTGCAAAGCAATGATATCGGCGTCGAGTTCCTTGACCACGGCCGCGACCCGCTCCGGATCGAACCTGCCGTCGGTGCCGACGCATTTATGTACATTGTAGGATGCAACCGTAGTGCATGAAATTTCATTGCCGGGTGCCGCAAACCGCGGCACTTCCCTTCGCAGCGCAGCGCCAAGCGACCTTGGGAGGGTAGGCGATCGATCCAGCATGTGGTCCATTTGCTGTTGAGTCGGCGAGTGGCGGCCATTGCGATTATGGCGCGTGCGGAGGTCTGAAACAACGACGACCTTGCAGAACTGTTCCCGTCGGTCTTCTTCCACCGCGAGCAGCGGTGAGGTTTCACCGGAAGTCTGCCTCTGTCATGGAACAATCGCAGCCGCGCGCGGTTCAGCAAACTTGCGCCGAAAACGATCTGACGCCATGCGGCGTGATCGAAACGGGATGGCCGGATCATGGAAACACCCGCCTTCTGCACCACGCCGTTGCTGCGCATCGCGTACATCGCTGGCGGCCCTGGAGCCGGCGCGCCCGTCCTGCTTCTCCACGGCTGGCCGGACGACGCAACCACCTTCACGCGCATTGCGCCTGTCCTGCATCGTGCTGGTTTCCGCACCTTTGCGCCGTGGCTGCGTGGGTTCGGCAAAACCACCTTCCTGTCGGACGAGACCATGCGATCCGGTGAAATTGCCGCCATGGCTCAGGACGTGATCGATTTCGCCGACGCATTTGCCCTCGGCCGTTTTGCGGTCGTCGGCCACGATTGGGGCGCTCGGATCGCTTACCTGCTCGCCTCGGTATTTCCCGAACGGATACGCTGCTGCTCGGCATTGTCGCTTGGCTGGCAGCCGGGCGAATTCGCAACGCCGCCGTTGGACCAGGTCAGGGCATTCTGGTACCAATGGTTCATGGCAACGGATCGCGGCGCCGAGATCGTTCGCCAGCAAGGCAAGGCGTTCGCGCATTTTCAATGGGAAAGCTGGAGCCCGCCCGGCTGGTTCGAGGAAGAGCTTTTTGACAGCGTTGCCGCTTCCTTCGAAAATCCCGATTGGGCCGACGTGACGTTGCACTCCTACAGGGTTCGCTGGGGCGAAGCCGATCCCGATCCGCGCTACGCCGATCTTGCCCGGCGCCAGATTTCCGCCAAGTCCATTCCCGCGCCTACTCTGACGATCCACGGCGATGCCGACCGCGTTGTGCTGCCGCAATCGTCCGAAGGCAAGGAACGATACTTCACGGGCCATTACGAGCGCCAGCTTCTGGCTGGCATCGGCCACTTTCCGACGCGCGAAGCACCCGAGCGCGTTGCCGATCACCTTGTCGGGTTCCTCGACAGTTTCGGAAGAGGAGAAGCGTAGAACTGGAACCCTGACCGGCGATAGTACGTTTCGGGAAGGCAGCGCAGTCAACGGAGAAGTCGAATGCAGTCCTTAGCCGCAGATTCCGCCCCCCGCCCAGGCCCGCTCAGGATTGTCCCGTTCGATGGAACCGTAACCGTTCGGTTCTCCGATGCCATTATTGCGTCGAGCGAGCGGGCAAAGGTGCTCTATGAAGACGGCCATGATCCTGTTTTCTACATACCCTTCGAGGACATCTATTTCGACCTCTTGGAGAAGACGAACACGACGAGCCACGGCCCGCTGAAGGGCACGGCAAGCTATTGGCGTGTTCATGCGGTCGGTTCGTCGGCAGAAGACTTCATGTGGGCCTACGAGACGCCCGACACCCCGGCATTGGCGATCGCCCGCCATGGTGCGTTCGATCCCGGCAGGGCGCGGATCGACGCCGATCCCGCGGAAGACAAGCGGCACACGCCGCACGTCACCGAGTAGACCCCACATCGGCGACAGCCGCCAGCTGTCCGTCAGCTCGCGAACTCTTCCCTGAGAATGCGCAGGCCGTCTTCGTATTTCGCTGTCGAGGCACCGATCTGCCGTGCCTGCCATAGATTGTCGGCGAGATCGGCGTGCTTGACCGGCAATGCCAGCGGGTTGGCCGCAGCCCTGCGAACGAACGCGGCATCGCCCTCGTTCGGCAGCCGCGTATGGCGTCGACGGCCGATACGATGGACGGCCCGAACCCGGCCGCCTCAAGCCGGTCGCGGTTCCAGCCGTCGCCTTTTTCGATGACGTCGTGAAGATAGGCGATGGCTTTCTGGTCGAGCGTTTCGACGGCATCGACGACCCGGCGGCAATGTTCGATATAAGGCCGCCCTGTCCTGTCCGTCTGCCCGGCATGAGCCTGTTCGGCGATTTTCGCTGCGCGATAAAGCACGCTCATTAGGTCGACCCCGAACGAACAGCGCATGTCCTGGCTAACGCGCCATCGTCAGCGCGAGTTCCGATGCACCGCGGGAACCCTGCTGCCTCACTTGCGAGCTGAATGCCGCGGCGGCGGGCCCGACACGTCAGGAGACGCGTTCAAAACTGTCGAGGCTGGTTCCAAAGGCGCGCCAGGCGGGCAGTTTCCTGGCTCGGGCCGGGGTACCTTCCTTTTCCGCCGACAGAGCGGCATCCGCAACGGTGTGCCACAGCATCTCCAGCTTCCCATCCCTGAGAATGCCGGTATAGCTCACCGCTGCGGCTCCGACCCGCCCTTCGGCCGCGCAGGTGAAGCCGATGACATCTCCATGGCAGGCTCCGAACAGCGGCACGGTCATGCCGAAGAAGGCGCTGTCCTCTAGCGCCGTCCTGAAGGTTCCGCTGATCCGTCCGCCCTCTTCGCTGGTCAGTTCGACCACCGACCCGTACTGATTCCGCCAGGTGCCCAGCCAACTCATCGCTGCTCCTCCTGATTGCTACCACAGGGATTGCGCTAACACACGGCCGCCAAGCCGCGGCCGAGGCAGCGGCCTTCAATCAGCCGCGATGCCGGCCGTCGACATCTGAACGAAGCGCAGCGGCGCTTCCAGCGTCCAGCTGATGCCGTGCCTGGCGAATTCCAGGCGGCCGGTGCCGCTGAGCGCCTGCGGCGTGACGCGTTTGAGCACAACCGTTCCGAAACCGCGTCGCGTGTTTTCATCCACCAATGGTCCGTCCAGCTCCCGCCAGACAAGGCGGAAGCCATCGCTGCCATCGGCGGCTGGGGTCACGGTCCATTCGACCTCGACCCGTCCGTCATGGTGCGACAGCGCTCCGTGCTTTACCGAATTGGTGGCCAGCTCGTGAAAGGCAATGCCGAGATATTGCACGGCGTTCGGCTGCAGCATGATCATCGGCCCGCTCATCGACAGCCGGGCCTGTGTCGCGAAGGCCTTGGTCTGGGCATGGATCAATTCGCCGATGGTCGCGCCACGCCATTCCGCATCGACCAGGAGGTCGTGCGATTCCGAAAGCGCCATGATGCGTTCCCGGACCCGTGAAAGGAAGGCCTCTGGCGTACCCGCCAGCTTGCTGGTCTCGCGGATCATCGAGACGATCACCGAATACTGGTTTTTAACGCGATGGTTGACTTCGCGCATGAGTGTGCGGATGCGCCGTTCGCTTTCCTTGTGGGGGCTGATGTCGCGCGCGATCTTGGAGGCGCCGATGATACGCCCGATGCCGTCGCGTATAGGCGAGATGGTGAGCGAAACCGGAACCAGGGTGCCGTCCTTGCGCTGCCGGATAGTCTCGTATGAAGGAATCCGTTCGCCGGCGCGAATGCGGCTGATGATCATGGCTTCCTCATCCAGGTGGTCGGGCGGGATGAGGATCGTCACCGGGCGCCCGATCGCCTCGGCGGGCGTATAGCCGAACAGGCGTTGTGCCGCGTCGTTCCAGCTGGTGATAATGCCGTTCAGGTCTTTGGACACGATGGCGTCCATCGAGGATTCGACGATGGCGGCGAGCCTTATGCCGGCGTCGTCGGCCAGCGTCTGCACGCGCAGGTCGAGCAGGGTGTTGATGGCGCCGACAACCTCGCCGGCTTCATTGCGAAGCAGGACCGGATGCGCACTGAACGGGATGAGTTGGCCGTCCGGCCGCTCGGCGATGGCTCGGCCCCCACGAACGTCCCGCTCCTCGAGCAAGGCAACGGCCATTGGACACTCGTCATGCGCCATCGGTCGCCCGTCGAGGTGGCGAAGCTTCCATGACCCGCACCAGCGATCCTGGCCGATAACCGGACGATATCCCCAGAGATCGGCAGCGGCTTCGTTGAAGAAGGTAATGTAGCCTTGTTTGTCGGTGGTGTAGACGGCCACAGGCAACGCCTGCATCAGATCGGCGGAGGAAACTTGCGGGATCCCGCCAGTCCTTAGTTCAACGACGTCCACCAGTCCCCCGCTCCGCTTGGCTTGCCGACGGATTGCTACGTCATCTAAATGCGCGCGAGCGTTTTCGGTTCCGTTCGATCCGCTTTCGGACATTCAGGCTGATTTTCGTTTCGGGGCCGTTCTCGGCTTCTTGCTGGGAGCCTTGCCGCCTTCCTGCGCCAGGCTTTTGCGCAGAACATCGGCGAGATTGATGACGTTCGTCTTGGGCTCAGGTGCCGGCTTGGGCGGTTTCTTGCCCTTGCGCTTGGCCTCGATCATTGCAACCAGCGCCTTTTCATAAGTATCGTCGAACTTCGACGGGTCGAATTTGGCCGGCTTCTTGTCGATCAGCAATTGCGCGATTTCCAGCATCTCGGGATCGACCTTGCGAGCCTTCAGCCCTTCGAACACCGCGTCCGCCGCGACCACTTCATTGTGGTTGCGTAATTCCGTCATTACCATGCCCTTGCCCAGCGGCTGGATCAGCACCTCTCGGCCTCGCTGGTAGAGCACGACGCAGGAGCGGGCTGCTACCTTTTTCCTGGCCATCGCGTCCCGGATCACCGCGAAAGCCTCCGTGGAGGGCGCATCGGCCGGAACCAGATAGTAGGGTTTTTCGAGGTAGCGTGCGTCGATTTCGGCGGCAGGCACGAACTCGCCGATCTCGAGCGTATGCTGCGATACCATCTTCAGTTTCTTGATTTCGTCCGGCTCTATATGGATGAACTCACCCTTTTCGACCTCATAGCCTTTTACCTGCTCCGCCGGCCCGACCGTGTCGCCGGTCTCCTCGTCTAGATAGGCGCTCTTGACCGGGAGACCGTCCTTGCGGTTCAGGATCCTGAAATGCACTTTCTCGGCCTCGCTGACGGCACCGATGATCTTGACGCCACAGGAAACCGATCCGACTTTCATAAAGCCCTTCCAGGCAGCTCGCGGCGTCGCCATGTCGATCACTCATTTGTCGAACGGACGGAACGGCTGCGCGCGGAAATCGTTCCGCCATGGCAGGCTGTTCCACATGCCGGCCCGGACGCTTGTTTCATTTTCGTCAGGGGAATAGCGGAATGGCCCAACGCAGCGCAGGATTGCTCATCTTTCGCCGAAGGGAAGGACATCTCCAGGTGTTGCTGGTGCATCCGGGCGGACCATTCTGGGCGAAGAAGGACGACGGCGCATGGTCGATCCCGAAGGGCTTGGTCGACGAGAACGAGGACGAGCTGGCGGCAGCAAAACGCGAGGCCGAAGAGGAACTCGGTCTTGCCATCGACGGGGATTTCGAAAGCCTTGGCAGCTACAGGCAGCCGGGCGGCAAGCTCGTCATCGCATGGTGCGTCGAGGCGGATTTCGACAGCGACGCCATCAGCAGCAACACCTTCGTCATGGAATGGCCGCCAAGGTCCGGCTCGATGAAGGAATTTGCCGAAGTCGACAAAGCGGGCTGGTTCTCCCTGCCTGAAGCCAACCTCAAGATCCTGAAAGGCCAGCGCGCCATGCTGGCGGACTTTGCCGGCCGGCATGGCGACGGATGAATTTGTTTCAGCCCAGTTCTTAAGGGCAGTGCTCGGGCTTCGTCACCGCTCTGCTTTAAGCGCGTTGCGGCCGCAGCGTGCGCAACGTGATCGAATAGCGGTGCTCCGCAACCGGCGGAATGCTGTGCTCCCATTCGTTGCGCGCAGCACCCGTCATCAGATAGACCGATCTTGGATCGACGGTTACCGTCTTGCGGTCCCATCGCGTGCCGTTTTTCCGCCGCAGGCGAAAGCTGCAGGCGGCCAGCAGGGAAACACCGGCGACGGCCTCGAAATGAGGCTTGTCGCGGTGCCAGCCGATACCGGCGCCCGGCCGGTACTCGTTGATCAGCACCTGCACGAAGGTCTCGGCGGGCAAGCGGGCAAAGGCTGCAACCTTTTCCCTGAGCGGCAGCAGAAAGCCGGGTATCGGCGGTGCCTCGACGACTTCGCGCCGGTCGTAATCATAACGCAGCCCAAAACCGACCACCCGCCGGTTTGCCAGATGGCCGTGAAAGTCGAAGGCCTGAAAAGGCAGGCTTGCGAGCTGGCTCGCCAACGCTGCTTCTTCGTCCGGCGTGATCAGTTCGGGCCGGTAGCGGAATCCTTCCGGCAGGTCGTCGGCGGCGGCAAAGAGATCGCCCTGGCGGGCTGCAGCCGATGTCTTGGGCGATGGCATCAACCGTATTTGGTGAAGCCGGCCCGTAGCGGCAAGGCTGCTTCGGCAGCAAGGAACCTCGCTCTCCGTGCAGGGTTATTCACACGACGGCGTGGATTGGACCTGTCGAGGATGCCTTCAACTGCGATCAGAAGCATCGATTACCAGCCGGCGACGAGGGTACTCTCCGTATGGTTCGTCCCGAGCGGAAACCGCTATGATTACGAGGACGTGCCGCCGCAGGTCCACGCGGCATTCCGCAAAGCCTCGTCAAAGGGCCGGTTCTTCAACGAGCATATTCGCGACCGGTACAAATACCATCTGGTCGAGCAGAGCCATTCGAGGTGAGCATTCAGCCGCTTCTCAACCACGATCTCGGCTCTCCGCTATGCCTGGCCGCGTGGTGGCAACGAGCGGACTTCGCAGTTGGCGAGCGACCTGATATTGATCATGGTCCCACCCAAAACATCGAAAGCTTGGAATGTCCGCCGAAGCCGAAAAAACCGAGCGAAGGCGAGACCTGGCCGAAACCCGGCAAGCTCGGAGCACTGATCGATCAATCGCTGACCGAAAATGCCAAAGCCCGGTTCGAGGTGGATTCTGCCCCCGACAAAGGAACGCGGGTGACCATCGTATTCAACAGATCGGCCGCCCTCGCGACGTAGCCCGGTCGAGCAAGCGCCGCCATTCGAGGCCATCCGCCTCAGCCGGGCCCCTCCATCACCTTGCGCGTGTGGCGGGCGATCACACCTTCTTCGTCGGTCGCCACGACGCGGACTTCCACCTTGCTCTCCGCCTGGCTCATTAGCGCGGCATGAGAGCTGTTGGCGGCCTCGTCGATCGCCACGCCGAGCCAGCCAAGCCTGTCGCAAATCGCTTTGCGGGCCGTGGCCGAGTGCTCGCCGATGCCGGCGGTGAACACCAGGCATTCGAGGCCACCCAGCGTGTTGGCGAGGGTGGCAACTTCCCTGGCGGCGCGGAAGGCGAAAAGCTCCACCGCTTCGCGAGCCCGGCGGTCGTCGCTGGCCTCCAGTGTGCGCATGTCGCCGGAAATACCGGACACGCCGAGCAGCCCGGATTCCTCGTAGAGCATGTGCTGCAGTGCCTCTCCCGAAAAGCCTCTTTCCAGCAGCAGGTACAAAAGCACGCCTGGATCGATGGCGCCGCAGCGCGTGCCCATGACCAGGCCGTCAAGCGCCGAAAAGCCCATCGTCGTATCGACGCTGCGCCCGTCGCGCATGGCGCACAGGCTCGCCCCATTGCCGAGATGGGCGACGATGGTTCTTTTTGCCGCCAGATCGGGCGATATCTGCTCGAGTCGGCCCGCGACATATTCGTAGGAAAGCCCGTGAAAGCCGTAGCGGTGGATGCCGTCTGCCTCATAGCGGCGCGGCAGCGCAAAACGGCTGACCAGAGGCTCGATGGTCCGATGGAAGGCGGTGTCGAAACATCCGACCTGCGGCAGGTCGGGCCGTAGCGCGGCAAGCGCCCGGATCGGCGCGAGGCTGCGCGGCTGGTGAAATGGCGCAAGCGGGGTCAGCCTGTCGAGAGCCTCGATAACTGTCGGCGTCAGGCGGACAGGTTCGACGAACTCGCGTCCGCCATGGACGATGCGATGGCCGGCGGCAATCAATTTCCTTCCGCCAAGTTCGTTCTCGATCCATTGCAGCATCTGGCCGATGCCTAAATCGGGCGATGCGTCTGCGGCAAGTGGCCGATCGCACTGCACCGCCCCATCGGCGGCTTTTGCGTGCAGCCTCGGCGCATCGCCCAGATCCAGCGAACCGCGCGAGGCAAGATCCAGCTCAGCGGACACTCCAAGATCGTAAAGCCCGAACTTGATGCTCGACGAGCCGGCATTCAACGCAAGGATCGATCGTCGCATCAATCGCCGGCCCTCGTCGCGCCGTCCTGCGGCCAAGACCATTTCTGGATCTCGGGCATGTCCTCGCCATGTTCGCGGACATAGGCCGTGTGCTCAGCCAATTTCCCGTGCAACGCCGCGGCAAGATCCTTCGCCCGCTCGGCCAGCCCCGGCACACGCGCGATCGCGGCGAGCGCCAGATGATAGCGGTCGAGGTGGTTGAGCACCACCATATCGAACGGCGTCGTCGTCGTGCCTTCCTCGCGAAAGCCGTGCACATGCATGTTGTCGTGGTTGGCGCGCCGGTAGGTCAGACGGTGAATGAGATAGGGATAGCCGTGATAGGCGAAGATGACCGGCTTGGCCTTGGTGAACAGCGCGTCGAATCTGTCGTCGGCAAAGCCATGCGGATGCTCGGAATTCGACTGCAAAATCATCAGGTCGACGACATTGACGACGCGGATCTTCAGGTCCGGAATGCCCGAGCGCAGGATATGGGCTGCAGCCAGCGTCTCCAGCGTCGGCACGTCGCCGGCGCAGGCCAGGACCACATCCGGATCTTCGCCCCTGGCAACCGTCCCGGCCCATTCCCAGATGCCGGCGCGGGCCTTGCAGTGCGCTTCCGCGTCCTCGGCGGACAGCCATTGCGGCGCCGGCTGCTTGCCGGCGACGATGACGTTGATGCGGTTGTAGGTTTTCAGGCAATGGTCGGTGATCCACAGCAGCGTGTTGGCGTCGGGCGGGAAATAGAGCCTTACCGTGTCGGCCTTCTTGTTGGCGACGAAATCGGCAAAGCCCGGGTCCTGATGGCTGAAGCCGTTGTGATCCTGTCGCCAGACATGCGAGGTCAGCAGGTAGTTGAGCGAGGCGATCGGCTTGCGCCAGGCAAGTTCGCCGGAGGTCTTCAGCCATTTGGCGTGCTGGTTGACCATGGAATCGACGATGTGGACGAACGCCTCGTAGCACGAGAACAGGCCGTGGCGGCCGGTCAGCAGATAGCCCTCCAGCCAGCCTTGGCAAAGGTGCTCGCTGAGCACTTCCATGACGCGGCCGTCGCGGGAAAGATGGACGTCGTAAGGCTCGATCCGCTCCATCCAGATCCGATCCGTGACCTCGAACACGTCGTCGAGGCGGTTGGAGGACGTCTCGTCGGGTCCCATCAGCCGGAAATTCCTGGCCTCGGCGTTCAAGCGGATCACATCGCGAAGATAGCTCCCCACGGTCCGCGTCGCCTCGCCGACAGTGCCGCCCGGACGCGGTACGTCGAGCGCCAGGCCTTTCCAGTCGGGAAGCACGAGGTCTTGTCTCAGCAGGCCGCCATTGGCGTAGGGTATTGCACCCATGCGTCTTGACCCTGTGGGTGCCAGCGCCGCGAGCTCCGCCAGGAGATGCCCGCGTTCGTCGAACAGCGTCTTCGGTTCGTAGCTGCGCATCCAGTCTTCGAGGATCTGCCGGTGCGCCGCATCGCCGCGTGCGTTCGACACCGGGACCTGGTGCGAGCGCCAGAAATCCTCGACCTTCTTGCCGTCGACCTCTTTCGGCCCGGTCCAACCCTTTGGGCTGCGCAGCACGATCATCGGCCACAGCGGCCGCTCTCCCTTCCAGCCCGCGGCTCTTGCAGGCTCCTGGATGGAGTGGATCCGGTCGAGCACGGTATCGAGCGTGCGGGCCATCTCCCGATGCATCGGGGCAGGCTCATGGCCTTCCACGAAAAAGGTTTCGTAGCCATAGCCGAGGAACAGGCTGCGCAACGCCTCGTCTTTCATGCGGCCGAGGATCGTCGGGCTGGCGATCTTGTAGCCGTTGAGATGCAGGATCGGCAGGACGGCACCGTCGGATGCAGGGTTCAGGAACTTGTTGGAATGCCAAGCCGCGGCGAGCGGGCCGGTCTCGGCTTCGCCGTCGCCGACGACGCAGGCAACCACAAGGTTCGGATTGTCGAAGGCGGCGCCGAAGGCATGGACCAGCGCATAGCCGAGCTCTCCGCCTTCGTGGATCGAGCCGGGCGTCTCCGGAGCCGCGTGGCTCGGCACTCCGCCGGGAAACGAGAACTGCCGGAACAGCTTGCGCAGGCCGTCTTCGTCCCCGCCGACCTCGGGATAGATTTCGCTGTAGGTGCCCTCGAGCCAGGTGTTCGCGACCATTGCCGGGCCGCCGTGACCCGGACCGCAGATGAACAGGACATCGAGACCACGTTCACGGATAATCCGGTTTAAATGCACATAGATGAAATTGAGGCCGGGCGTCGTGCCCCAATGGCCGAGCAGCCGCGGCTTGATGTGCTCGGGCCGCAAGGGCCCGCGCAAGAGCGGATTGTCGAGCAGGTAGATCTGGCCAACCGAGATGTAGTTCGCGGCGCGCCAGTAGCGGTCCATCAGATCGACCTGGTCAACGCCGGTTGTTTGCGCAGTGGTGCGAGCCTCGTCGTTCATGGACATGCCTCCGGAATACCCTCGTCCGTCGTTATCTGGAGTGGCGCCGCGTCGGAGAAAGGATTTGCCTCGAAATAAGTTTGGGCGGCGTGGCTAGCGCCCGCTTGCCGATCCTGCAACCCGCCTCGCCACACAAAAGCGGGTCGGTCTTTTGGGGAACCTCGGGGCTTGCTAACGGTTAGGGAGATGCACCGCATTGCTTGAATCCAAAGGGACTGCCGAGGCCCTGAGATACGAGCCGGCCGAGGTGGCGTTGAGCAGCTTGGGCGATTGTAGCGGAGGCCCATAGGAGGAGCAAAAAGATGCTCGATCTCTCCCATGCCCGCAACCAAATGGTCGACATCCACTTGAGCCGCCGTGGCATTCGCGACCGCAATGTCCTTCAGGCGATGCGCGAGGTCCCGCGCGAGGCTTTCGTCGAGCCTGGTTTCGAAGAATTCGCCTATGAGGACGGGCCGCTGCCGATCGCCGAAGGTCAGACGATATCGCAGCCCTATATCGTTGCATTCATGATCGAAATGGCGGAGATCGGAGCCGGCGACCACGTCCTCGAGGTTGGCACCGGCTCGGGCTATGCGGCTGCCGTAATGAGCCGGATCGTCGAACGCGTCTACACGATCGAGCGCCACGCCGCGTTGGCTGAAACGGCAAGGCAACGGTTCAAAAAGCTTGGCTACGACAATATCGAAGTCCGCACCGGCGACGGCACCAAAGGCTGGCCCGAGGCGGCACCCTTCGATGCGATCCTGGTTGCGGCCGCCGGACCCGGCGCACCGCTCGCTCTGCAAGAACAGCTCGACGTCGCTGGCCGGCTTGTCATCCCGGTCGGCGATGAATTCGACTCGCAGCGCCTGCTCAAGGTCACCCGTACCGGCGCCGCAACCTACACCGAGGAGGATTTCGGCGGCGTGCGGTTTGTTCCGCTGATCGGCGAGCAAGGCTGGGGCGAGCCAGGCAGCGACAGCCAAATAGCGGCCGATCTTCCGCACCGGCATCAGCGCAGGAGCAGCCTGCCGCAGATGATAGCGGCCGCCGCCGAACCGCTTCCGGATTTCGACGATCCGGCCTTCGGTGCGCTGTTCGACCGGTTTGCCGACCGCCGCGTCGTCTTGCTCGGCGAAGCCAGCCACGGCACGTCGGAGTTCTACCGTGCGCGCGCCGCGATCACTCGCAGGCTGATCGAGAAGCATGGCTTCACCATCGTCGCGGTCGAGGCCGACTGGCCCGATGCCGCGGCGATCGACCGCTACGTCCGCCATCGACCGCCGCGGCCGGGCGCCGCGCCGCCCTTCCAGCGCTTTCCCACCTGGATGTGGCGCAACACCGACGTCGCGGCGTTCGTCGACTGGATGCGAGTGCGTAATGAGCGGATCAGCATTTCCTCCCGGCGGGCCGGATTCTATGGCCTAGACATCTACAATATGGGCGGATCGATTGCGGCGGTCCTGCAATATCTCGACCGGGTCGATCCGCAGGCGGCAAGGATCGCGCGCGAACGCTACGGCTGCTTGACGCCGTGGCAGAACGACCCGGCCACCTATGGCCGTGTCGCACTCACCTCCGGCTACCAGAAATGCGAGAAGGCCGTGCTCGAGCAATGCCGGGAACTGCTTTCCAGAGAGCTCGACTATGCGCAGCAGGACGGCATCGATTTCCTCGACGCGAGCCAGAATGCCCGTCTGGTCGCCTCCGCCGAGCGCTATTACCGCACCATGTATTACGGCGGCGCGCAATCCTGGAACCTGCGCGACACCCATATGTTCGAAACGCTGGAGCACCTGCTGCAGGCCCGCGGCCCGAACGCCAAGGCGGTGGTATGGGCACATAATTCCCATATCGGCGATGCCCGCTACACCGAGATGGGGATCGTCAGGGACGAAGTGAACATCGGCCAGCTCTGCCGCCAGCGTTTTGGCGACGAGGTTGCCTTGATCGGGCTCAGTACGCATTCCGGGACGGTGGCCGCCGCCACCGACTGGGACGGCGACATGGAAGTGAAACCGGTTCGGCCTTCCCACAACGACAGCTATGAGCGGCTTTGCCACGACAGCGGCGTCTCGCCTTTCCTGCTCGATTTCGAGCGCGACGACACGCTGCGCGAACGGCTTCTGGAGCGCCGGCTGGAACGCTTTATCGGCGTCATCTACCGGCCCGAAACCGAGCTCCACAGCCATTATGCGGACGCCTCGCTCGCCCGCCAGTTCGATGCTTTCGTCTGGTTCGATGAAACCAGTGCCGTGACGCCGCTTGGGCCGGAACATGCGGGGACAGGCCTTCCCGAGACCTATCCTTTCGGGCTGTAGCGAATTTGGACCCTGGGAAAGCGGAAAATCAAAAGAAGGAGGTCACCGATGGCCGGAAAAAAGACTCATGAGCAGCAATTGCGCATTATCGAAGAGCGCGAGAACACGAAAAACGCCGGCAAGGATTTCGACGCGGAAGCGGATTTGAAAAAGACCAGGCAAGAGCGCGAGGCGTTCCGGCGCGGTGCCGAGCTCAGATCGGACCCGAAGGACATTGCCGATCCCGACGACCGCAACATAATTCGCGGCGAGCACCAGGAAAGCGCCCACAACAAGCATCGCGCCGACCGCTGAAACGGCAGGATCGCTTGACGTTAAGATAGTACGCCGGTTCCGTTCCCTGATCTCGGATGCAGCGTTCGTGGCGACAAGTTGGCGGACGAGGGCCGTCTTGATCCCTGGCGCTATTCAGCAAAAAATGTCGCGGCGATAGCAATTGAGACGAGGCTCAGCATCGCCAGGCCTGCCTTGGCGACATGCGAAGCCTCCCAGACGTTGCGCAAGTCTCTCCAGTCGCCGGTCTGCTTTCGAGAGAACATTGAAAAAAACGTCGCGGCTGATTTCGGCATGGCAACGTCTTGCACCCAGAAATTATTGACGGGATGCGTTATCAACCAATAGGTCGCATGTTCCGCCAGCAAGAAGGCGAGCGCCGCCAAGGTCCACCAGAATCGAGCGCTTGGATAAGGCGTCAGGTAGAGCATGATGGCGAGGGCAATGATGCCGCCGATCTCGGCAAAGCCGCCGATCGTGAAGCCGGGATAATAGATCGCCTGCACTGATCTGTAGGTGGCCTCCTTGAGGCGCAACTTGCCGGGCAATTCCAGTGCGTGCACAAGTGAGAGCGCCATCGTGACAGCGACCAGAAGGACGGTGGCGATCATCAATGCGCGCATGTTCCTGCTCCCTGAATGATGCCCTCGTGGCGCGCGCGTACTTAGGGTGGTTGGTGATCCGGTAAAGGCAACGACACCCGACTTCGCCGGCAAGTCCGGTTCGGTCATTCCCCGATCTGGCTGGTCGACCGTTCGTGGACTGTGGCGCCGGTCTGTGAGTCGACCGCAGCCATGCTGACCTCGTAGCCCCAGAGCTTGCGGATATGGCGCAGCGTGGCGTCGCGGCTGCCGCCTTCCAGCACTATGCCGTCCTTGACCTTATGCTGCAGGCGCAGATGCCGATCGCCGAGCAGGTCCACGTCCACCACCTGGATGTCCGGCCGGCTGGCGCCGATGTCGTAGCTGTGGGCGAGTGCGGCGCGGATGCTCTCGTAGCCGCGCTCATTGTGTATCGAGGCGACTTCGTAGTGCGGATCGTTGGCCGCATCGGCAAGCACAAAGAACCGCCATTTCCGGATCAGGGTAGGGCTCAGATACTGGCGGATGAAGGACTCGTCGCGATGGTTGGCCCAGGCGTCCAGCAGGGTCTGGCGCCAGTCGCCATTGCCGGCGATATCGGGAAACCAGTCGCGGTCCTCGGCGGTCGGCGCGGTCGAGATGCGCTGGATGTCCTGCATCATGTCGAGGCCCAGCGCGTAAGGGTTGATGCCGGAAAAGCGCGGATCGTCGAAGCCCGGCTGGAAGATCACGTTCGAATGGTTGCGCAGCACTTCCAGCATGGCGCCTTCGCCGATCAGGCCGCGGTCGAACAAAAGGTTCATCAGCGTGTAATGCACGAAGGTGGCGCAGCCCTCGTTCATCACCTGCGTTTGGCGCTGCGGATAGAAATACTGCGCGATGACGCGGACAATCCGGATGACCTCACGCTGCCAGGGTTCCAGGATCAGGCTGTTCTTCTCCAGGAAATAAAGCAGGTTTTCCTCGGGCAGCTTGAGCGATTTCCTGCGCTCCGCCATTGTATCCGTCTCGCGGGGCTTGGTGCCGTCCTTCGAAGGCGGCAGCGTGCGCCATAGGTCATTGTAGGAACGCTCCTCGTATTCCAGGCGCTCGCGAACGCCCTCGCGCTGCTTTTCCGACGACAGTTTCGGCGGCCGGTGATATCTGAACACGCCCTGTTCCATCAGCGCATGTGCGGCATCGAGGATCTCTTCCACCGCATCGACGCCATGCCGCTCCTCACAGCGGGCAATGTAGCCCTTGGCGAAGTCCAGATAACTGAGGATGGCGCTGGCGTCAGTCCACTGCTGGAACAGATAATTATTCTTGAAGAAATGGTTATGGCCGAGTGCCGCGTGCGCCGTCACCAGGGCCTGCAGGGCCATGGTGTTTTCTTCCATCAGATAGACGATGCAGGGATTGGAATTGATGACGAGTTCATAGGCGAGCCCCCGTCCGCCTTTGCGGTAGAGCAATTCCTGGTAGAGGTAGTGCTTGCCGAACGACCAGTGGCGGTACATCAGCGGCATGCCGACAGAGGAATAGGCGTCGAGCATCTGTTCTGAGGAGATGATCTCCATCTGCACCGGATAGACGTCGAGGTGGAGCTCTTCCGTGGCGACCGCCTCGATGGTCTCGTAGGCACGCGACAGCGTCCTGAAATCCCAGTCGGAACCGGAAAACAGCAACCCGGATTTGCTCGCCATCAGCCCCCTCTTTCAGCGCTCTTTTGATAACCCGGCTGTCTGGCGAAGAGCTGGCGGAAAACCGGGTAGATGTCGGCCGCCGTGGCGATGCGGCTCATCTGGAAGTTCGACCACCTCAGCTTGACCGCACTGTAGGCACGCCACAGCGACGTGCCGTTGTCGGTGGCGCCGAAGATGTGGCTCTCACGCTCGTCGAGGATCTCGACATAGGCGAAATACTGGCAAAGCCGCATGATCTGTTCGTCGAGCAAGGCGATGCAGCGCTCGGAATCGGTGACGAAATTGTCGCCGTCCGAGGCCTGGGCGACATAGATGTTCCATTCGCGGCTGGGATAGCGTTGCTCGACGATGCGGTGCATCTCCTCGAGCGCCGTGGAAACCACCGTGCCGCCGCTCTGAGTGTTGTAGAAGAAGGTTTCCTCGTCCACCTCCTGCGCCTCGTGCGTGTGGCGAATGAAGACGACCTCGGTGCGGTCATAGCGCCGTTTCAGGAACAGGTGCAGCAGCACGAAGAAGCGCTTGGCCAGATCTTTCTCGCGTTCGCCCATCGAACCGGACACGTCCATCAGGCAGAACATCACCGCATTGGCGTTCGGCACCGGCTGGGCGTCGAAGCGGTTGAAGCGGATATCGACCGGATCGACAAAGGCGATCCGCTTGCGGCGGCGCTCCAGCCGCTCAAGCTCTTCCTGCAGCGCCACGATGCGCTGCCGCATCTCGGCGTTTTGCGGCTTCGTCTCCAGCGTCGCGATCTCCTGCGCGACAGCGTCGACCGCCTCCTGCTTGGGGCGCCTGAGCGCTATGCGGCGGCCATGGCTGTTGCGCATCGTGCGCCCGACATTGATGTTGGTCGGCGAGCCGGTCGCGGCGAAGCCGGCCCGGCGCGGCTTGAAGGCGAGGATCTCCTTGAGGTTGAGCTTGACCATATCAGGCAGTTCGAGGTCTTCGAAAAAGAGGTCGAGCACCTCCTCGCGCGACAGCACGAAACGGAAATCGTCCTCCGATTCGGTTCTCCCCGGGGCGGATCCCATGCCGCCGCCCTGGCCGGGTTTAGGCAGCCGGTCGCCTCGGGCAAAATGCTTGTTGCCGGGCAGGACGTGCTGGCGGCTGCCGCTGTTCCGGGCATCCTTGAAGCTCGGCTCGCCGGTGCCTCGCGCCGGCATCGAAACGGCATGCTCGGCGTCCACGTCGGCGATCTTGCCGGTGCGGATCTGATCGCGGATGGTGCGCTTCAACTCTTCGCGCGCCCGCCGCAGGAAACGCTGCCGGTTGCCGAGGCTTTTGTCCTTCGGGTTCAGTCGGCGATCGATGAAGATCGGCATATGTTACCCCGGGCTGGCTTCAACCCGCCTTGTTCACCCGCATGTACCAGTCCACCAGCCGGCGGACCTGGCGCTCGGTGTAGCCGCGCTGGATCATCCGCTGCACGAATTCGGTATGCCGCTTCTCCGTCACGCTGTCCTGCTTGGAGCCGAAGCTGATCACCGGCAGCAGATCTTCGACCTGCCCGAACATCCGCTTCTCGATGACTTCGCGCAGCTTTTCGTAGCTTGTCCATGATGGGTTGCGGCCATGGTTTCTGGCCCGCGCGCGCAGCGTGAACTTCACCACTTCGTTGCGGAAGTCCTTGGGATTGGCGATGCCGGCCGGCTTTTCGACCTGCGACAGTTCGTTGTCCAGAACCTCGCGATTGAGGATCTGGCCGGTATCGGTATCCTTGTAGTCCTGATCCTCGATCCAGGCATCGGCATAGGCGATGTAGCGGTCGAACAGGTTCTGGCCGTATTCGCTATAGGATTCCAGATAAGCCTTCTGGATCTCGTGTCCGATGAACTCGGCATAACGGGTCGCCAGCTCCGACTTTATGAAATCGAGATAGTCCGCCTCTGTTTCCTTCGGGAACTGCTCGCGCTTGATCGCCTCTTCCAGGATGTACATCAGATGCACCGGATCGGCGGCCACCTCTTCGGTGTCGTAGTTGAAGGTCTGCGACAGGATCTTGAAGGCGAAGCGGGTGCTGACGCCGGTCATGCCTTCATCGACACCGGCCGCGTTTCGGTACTCCTGGACCGACTTCGCCTTGGGATCGGTTTCCTTGAGGTTCTCGCCGTCATAGACGCGCATCTTGGTGTAGAGCGGCGAATTGTCGTGTTCGGCCAGGCGGGTCGAAACGGTGAACCGGCTGAGGATATCGAGCACTTCCGGAGCGCAGGGGCTGGAGGCCAATTCGCTTTCGCGCAACAGCTTCTCGTAGATCTGCCGCTCTTCGGTGACCCGCAGGCAATACGGCACCTTGACCACCAGGATACGGTCGAGGAACGCCTCGTTGTTCTTGTTGTTCTTGAACTGCAGCCATTCCGATTCGTTGGAATGGGCAACGATGATGCCCTGATAGGGGAAAGCGCCGAAATTCTCGGTGCCGTTGTAGCTGCCTTCCTGGGTCGCGGTCAGCAGCGGATGCAGCACCTTGATCGGCGCCTTGAACATCTCGACGAATTCGAGCAGTCCTTGCGTGGTCCGGTTCAGGCCGCCGCTATAGGAATAGGCATCCGGATCGGACTGGCTGAAGTTTTCCAGCTGCCTGATGTCGACCTTGCCGACCAGGGCCGAAACGTCCTGGTTGTTCTCATCGCCCGGCTCGGTCTTGGCGATGCCGATCTGGCGAAGCCTGGACGGCATCAGCTTGACGACGCTGAATTTGGAGATGTCGCCGGACAATTCGTCGAGGCGCTTGGCCGCCCAGGGCGAGATCAGGCCGTTCAGCCGCCGCCGGGCGATGCCGTATTTATCCTCCAAAAGGTCGCCCATGCGGTCGGGGTCGAACAGCCCGAGCGGCGATTCGAACACCGGGCTGACCTGGCCGCCGACCTTCAGCGTATAGATCGGACGCTGCTCCATCAGCCTTTTCAGCTGCTCCGCAAGCGAGGACTTGCCGCCGCCGACCGGGCCGAGGAGATAGAGTATCTGCTTGCGTTCCTCGAGCCCTTGCGAGGCATAGCGGAAATAACCGGCGATACGCTCGATCGTATCCTCCATGCCGTAAAAGTCGGCGAAGGTCGGATAGATCTTGATCGTCCGGTTCGAAAAAATACGGCCAAGCCGCTCGTCCTTGCTGGTATCGACAAAGGTCGGCTCGCCAATCGCCTCGACCATCCGCTCGGGCGCCGAGGCGTACATCGACTTGTCCTCGCGGCAGGCAAGCAGATATTGCTGGAGGCTTATCTCCTCCTGCGCCGCATTCTTGTAAACCTCGGAAAACAGATCGAAGACGTCGGATTGATTCTCACGCATGGTATTCCTAGCCCCGGAGCCGGTGTGGCTGCACGTTTGTCTCTTGAACAACCAAATGTCGGAAAGCCCTTGTGGTTCCCTTCACTTTGCAGAGAGTGCCTGTGACCGAATGATAAGACTCTAGATAAGGGCATCCTGAGTGCAGACAAGGCGTGGAACGCCCCGCTCGAAGCATTAAATCCTGAATCGCGCCACGCCGTGCGGGCGACCTCCGATAAGACGGAGGAACGGTTCTGGTCCTTCCCGGTTGTGAAGGAAAGGAGACGGTTCGATGTTTGAGACTAGTTTGTGGTTGCTCGTTGTTGCAGGCGGTCCACTGCTGCTGGCAATCCTGATCGCCTACGCCCTGCTCACGCAGCGCCGTCGCGGCCCGGCGGAGCGCAGGGAAAGCGACCGCGCCACCGAGCGCCTGTACCAGGAAAAGAAGGACTGACCGACAGGATCGCAGCTCAGCTGCCGGCAACCGCCAGCCCGGCCACTTTTTCGGCGCGCAGCAGCATGCCGAACAGGTCACGCGGTTCATCGGGATCGGCCAGAAGGTCTAGTTCCTCGTAAAGGCCGGTCCGCTGAAGCTGATCGCGGACGTAGCGCAGCGCGGAAAAATCCTCGATCGCAAAGCCGACGGAATCAAACAGCGTGATCTGTCCGGCGTCCGTCCGGCCTGCTGCCTTTCCTGTCATCACCTGCCACAATTCGGTGATCGGATGGTCCGCATCGAGCTGCTGGCTCTCGCCTTCGATGCGCGTCTGCGGCGGATACTCGACGAAAATATTCGAGCGCAGCAGAATGTCGCGATGCAGCTCGGTCTTGCCCGGGCAGTCGCCGCCGACCGCGTTGATGTGCACGCCGGACCCGACCATGTTGTCGGTCAGGATTGTTGCCGACCGCTTGTCGGCGGTCACCGTGGTGATGATCTCTGCACCTTCGACGGCCTCCTGCGCCGACGCGCAGAGCTTGATGTCGAAACCCATGCCGGCAAGGTTCTTCATGCATTTGGTCGAGGCCGCCGGGTCGATATCGTAGAGGCGCAGCCTGTCGACGCCAAGCAGCGCCTTGAACGCAATCGCCTGGAATTCCGATTGCGCGCCATTGCCGATGATCGCCATGCACCGGGCGGCCTCGGGAGCGAGGTATTTCGCCGCGACGGCCGAGCTTGCGGCGGTTCTGAGCGCCGTCAGGATGGTCATTTCCGAAAGCAGCATCGGATAGCCGTTGCCGACATCGGCAAGCACGCCGAAAGCGGTCACGGTCTGGCGGCCGTCACGCGTGTTCTTCGGATGCCCGTTGACGTATTTGAAGCCGTAAAGCTGCCCGTCGCTGGTCGGCATCAGCTCGATGACGCCGTCAATGCTGTGCGAGGCGACGCGCGGCGTCTTGTCGAACAGCTCCCAACGCGTGAAATCCTCTTCGATATAGGCGGCAAGCTCGACCAGAAAGCGCTCGATGCCGATGGCAAGCACCAGCTTCATCATGCGGTCGACGCTGACGAAGGGAACGATGTTCAAATTGACCGTCATGGCTCAGAACCCCCTCGTTGGGCGATCCATGATCCGCCGGCCCATCAAGCTTGCGGTCAGGTCGACCAAAAGCGTGGCGGTGCGGCCGCGTTCGTCGAGAAAAGGGTTGAGCTCGACCAGATCGAGACTGGTGACGAGGCCGCTGTCATGCAGCATTTCCATCGCCAGATGCGCCTCGCGGAAGGTGGCGCCGCCTGGGACGGTGGTGCCGACCGCCGGGGCGATCGACGGGTCGAGAAAATCGACGTCGAGGCTGACGTGGAGCATGCCGTTGGCGGCGCTCACCCGTTCGAGAAAGGCGCGAAGCAGTTGCGCGATGCCGTGCTCGTCGATCGAACGCATGTCGTGGACCGTCACGCCGGCTCTGCGCAATGCATCCCTTTCCGCCAGGTCCACGCTGCGGATCCCCAGCGCGCATATGCGAGCCGGCTCCACCTGCGCTGCAAGGCGGGGGAAATAGCCCTCGAAGCCGGGCTGCCCGCTGGCATAAGCCAGCGGCACACCATGCAAATTGCCGCTGGTCGTCGTGTCGAGCGTATGAAAATCGGGGTGCGCATCGAGCCACAGCACGAAGAGCGGCGGGGGGGGGGATGGCGCCCCCCCGGCCAAACCCGGCGGCGGGGCGGGCCCAATGAGGTGTGGGGGCCCCCCAAAATAAGCCAAGCCACGGGGGGCGCGGGCAGGGGCGGGTTGGAGGTTTGTGGGGGGG
>NZ_JAMYPT010000015.1:0-118764 GCF_040320505.1 Mesorhizobium sp. M0678
GGGGCCGAGCGTGACCTTCACCGCGTCGGCGAGGATGTTGACGCCGCGCAGCATGCGCTCACGAGCGTCGCGGGAGAATTTTACGTCTTTGGCAGCCATTTTTTACTCCTGGGCATTTCGCCCGAAATTCAGATTGGATGGTGCGGATGAAAGGCGGCGGCGTGTCAGCCGATGACGCCCATGATGTCCGCTTCCTTCATGATCAGAAGGTCTTCGCCGTTGAGCTTGACTTCGGTGCCCGACCACTTGCCGAACAGGATGCGGTCGCCGGCCTTGACGTCCAGCGGGACGAGCTTGCCGACCTCGTCACGGGCGCCGGAACCGACGGCGATGATCTCGCCTTCCTGCGGCTTTTCCTTCGCCGTATCGGGGATGATGATCCCGCCGGCGGTCTTCGCTTCGGACTCGACGCGGCGAACGACCACGCGGTCATGCAGCGGCCGGAAATTCGACTTTGCCATTTTTGGATTTCCCTGGTGCGGATGTTGAACGGTTCTCCGTTGCCGGAGCGTGTTTAGCACTCACCAGAAGCGAGTGCTAACGCGGCAGTGAGATAGGCCGTAGGCTCCTGCTAGTCAAGACGGAAGAGGGACGGGCGAAGAGCAAACGAGCGTGGAAGCACCGAGCCCTTTACGTGAAAGACGTCGGAGATCGGACATGGATGGGGCGGCTCACCATTTGTAACTGAAGGCTTTATTCATTTGGCACGATTGGTGCAGCGGATGATCCGCAAACGTTGCGCGCGACAAATATGAGAGGTGAGCGCCATCAGGATTCCCGCGTTAACGGTCCACTCGGTCTTTACGGTGTGGCCGCCGCGCGGGCGCCAGGACTCCGGCCACCCGATAGTCACCGCAAGAACTGGCTGCGCATCGCCGCTGAAGGCGCCAGGATGGACATTCTGCTGAATTTACCTGCGGCGCTGTTTCATGGACGCGCGCTTGGGCCCCCCATTTTCTATTGCCCGCCTCGGCTCATGCGGGGCGTGGCGTTCTGGGAGGATTTGCTCACCATGGTTCATAGTGGCGGCGCATACGTCCGGTGAGCGCCTCACCTGAGGCTACATGGCGGTCGTGGAGATTGCCTCAGAAGCGGCGCCCAATCGGAAACCTTAGCACCTCCGCGTTTTGGCGTGGCTGCTTGAACTCTTCGACGGCAACCGCCTCAATTAACAGGTCCAAGGCTTCGCGTCCCCTTCGACTCATCGGGTCATCGCCACAAAGGTAGTCATACGCTCGATCTAAATGCACTCGGGCGGCGGAAAAATCGCTTGTCATAGGACCCTCTCTAACTGCCCGCATTGCCGTCTACGAGGTGAAGGTCGCGCAATCGTCAATATCTACAGACAAATCTGAATTAAATCGGAGATGATCGGGGGAGTAGCTAGGATGTCACCCACGGTGACTGAACCGATCGACATCGACGCCGAGGTCTCGGCATTCCTCGCGCGGCTGGAGGCCGAAGTCCCCTGACATGATGCCGCCGTCGAGCCCGCCGACGGGTCACTCGCTGGCGCTCGGTCGGATCATAAATGCCGAGCACCCCGTTCCGAGACCACCTTTGACTTCCGTCATTCGATGCAGACGCGCGGAATCGGCCCCGATCTTTGCGGCGTAGAGCCAGAGGCCGGCCGCCAGGTCCCAGGCCGGTTGGCTCCAATCGCGCTAGGTCGTGTGGATCAGGTTTGTCCACACCACTTAGCTAGGGGCGATAATATGCCATCGAAGAAGAAATGGCGCGGGTATTGGGTATCGATCCGTCGGAGCACCCAATCCCGCCCGCAACGCGGTTCGCAGCCATCTCGACCGATTGGTGGACTCCTGACTGCGGGATCTAAGGAGCTTTTCCTAGCCTATAGCTAAATTGAAAGACGCCGGACCCCCGATCGAGCCAACCGCGACCCAACCTACTGGACTCCAGAGCGAATAGAGCGCGTGCGGCTCGAGCGACTTGAGAGGAAAAGGAAATGGCGCCTCGGCATGACTGACTCCGACTGCCTGAGCGCCGGCATCGCCTTTCAGTGCGCGCAAGGGGAGCGTTCCGGTGGCCAATGCTGCTGTTGGAACGGAGCAGGTGGGTTGTTCTAGCAACACGGTTGAGTGTCCGGGGTGCCAACAATGAACAAATGCGCAGGAACACTCGATCCGCGCCTTCGGCAGGCCTGCCTACAACCTGTGCAAGTGCACAGGTAGCGAAGGTGCGCGCGTTCAAGCACGTTTGAGTGTCGGCGCAATTTCCATGCCGACCACCAACGGAGATTTCTGCGATGACCAACAACATGCGACTAATGAAAGCGAGCGAGATTCCGCCTTCGTTAACAAGGTGATCGAGGCTGGCTGCGACATCTGCGCGATCGGCCACTTAGGCTATTCGCTTGGCGACGATGACGGGAAGGTACCCTGGCGCAAGGTAAAAAGAATCGTAGAAGAGTTTGGGGATCGTGATCACCTGCTACCGGAGATCGTTGCCTACCTTCGCTCGAGTTGGTCGGTATATAGAACCCGAGTCGTCAACGAGCGAGGGCCGGAGAACGCGCTAAACACGCACTCGAAGTTGGAGCCCGCCGCGCCCGCTGCAAAAGTCTGCGACGACTTTGGTGCCTTTTTGGAAACTTCCCCGGTTGGACGGTATGGGTGGTCTCCAGCGGCACCGATGGAGCAACGTTTGGTGACGTTATATAGACGCCCGAGAGCCGTGGCGCACTGGCAGAAGACGGCTGGACACCTTTGACTTCGCATCAACCTTGACGAAACTCGTCCCTGGAATTGGATACCTGTCACCGTGACCTACGCCGAGGCCGCTTGATGGCGACAATAACCCACGTCTTCACAATCGACCACGTTTCGCAAATGATCGGGGAGGATCTCGAGCTCCTTCAGGCGATCGTCAGCAACGATGACAATCTCAGCTCTGGCAGTATCATCAGTGTCCATGACGGTAAGGAGATGGCAATAACCGCTCTCACCGACGACGGCATTGACGAGCTAACACAGATGCTTACCCATGCTCGCCGCTCGGCCGAAAGTGGAGCGACTTCCTCGATGACTTCGTCTCGGATCCCGACAGCATCGCGCGCATCAAGGCGAGGTCTTCGGCGTAAGACCGACGGCTGCGGCAAAGTTGAGGACAAGCCGATCAATATGGTTAACTTTGCCGCCACCTCGTCCAGAGTAGCGGTAAGCCGGTTTATCTGCGAGGCGGTTGCAGCCAGCTCCGGGCCGTAACGGGTCACGAGATATTCCCGGTTCTGGCTGAGGGAGTGAAGATGTTGGGCGGTTTTCGCGCGAAGGCGCAGCCTCGCTTCCAAGGCGAGTTCCGTGCGCGCCGACAGATCGTGCTGCATTTTGCGGATCTGATTGGGGCTGTGCCCACGGTGGAGCAAAAGCGCGGTCAGATAGAGTTCGATCGCGTGGATTGCCGACAATCTGAACGGCGCTCGAGTGAGCGGCTTGCCTGGCCGGCCGAGCCGAAGCAGCAGGGTTGCCGCCTTGCGGTACTCTTCCGCAAGCTCGTGGATCTGCAGCGGGAAGGCTAGCTCTCCTGGGTATTTTCGTTCTTCAATCTCCATTCATGCAATTAAAATGCCACGCAGAAGTTTTGGTAAAGAGCGAACAATCGTATTCTTCGGCACTTTCCATTTCTTGGCATCGCTATCGCAATTCCGAGCAAGACCTGCGGCAGTGGGGATCTGCGTCGACGCGACCGCAGTGGTTCTCGACGGATGAGAAGGGCGCATGCCGCGCCTGGCTTATCGATGCCTCGCGGATCGGCGCGGGAAGAGATCAGGTGGGCGTCTCCCTGCGGGCCGGGCTGCGGGCTTCGCTGAAGCCGGCCTGCGGTCGTCTTCACCCCTTCGGGCACGCATCCCTGACGCACCCGCTGCCGCAGCCCCGGCGCTTGGCCTGGCTTGAGTAGGGATAAAGCGCTTTACCTCGTTACCGAGGCGGTTTCTTCATCTCCGCTGCGAACCCCGGCGTGCGCGTTTTACCGCATCCGCCTCTCCATGCGTGACTTCGACTACGGGCCGAGGGTGCCTGGTAGCATTCCAGGGGCTCGTTCAATCCATTCCCAGGCGCGGGCGCCGTGCGCATACCGCAGGCGTTTTGTGTCGGCGAACTTGGCGAGTTTTCTTCTATGCAATCTGCATCACTGACCGGGTTGAGCTCGTCAATGACGTAGGCAAGGATTCGAGCTTCCCTCGGCTGGGGTGTCGATCCCGCCGCAAAGGAACTGCAACTTGCCGTTCGAATGCAGAGCATACCGAACGAAGCGGAGAGAACCGGCCACCGCTTGACCATTGAGAGCGCCTTGAGATGCTTCGGCCAATGGCCGATGGCATCACGCCCGCGTTTCCCTCTTGAAGCGTCATCGCGCCGACAACACTTTGTGCGACGATCGGCGGGCGCCGATGTGGCCCCTGCCTCACGTGAACTGGCTGTTCAGCAGGTCGGGAGGAACAAATGAAGGCCGAGGCTTTCAGCAGCCCCATTTTCGTGAAGCGCTCCACCTACATCGTGCAAGAGATTGCAAGTCTTGCCGAAGCCATCGATCTTCTCGATGAATGGCCGCCAGATCGCAGAGATCGTGCCCACGAAACTGCCCTTAGGACGTGCCATGATGCCTACGATGGGCACAAGCCTGTAGGTGCGGCGCGTAACGCGCTTTACGACTTTGCAAAGCAGGTTGGCATATTAGAGGATGCGACCTCTGCGATGCAGTGGATTGCTGCCTGCAAAGCGGGCACCGCAAAAGTCTAAATCCTATTCGCCGATGCGACTGGGGCGAGGCGCGAGTAACATTCGGTTTAGCATTCGGCCTGTCGCCGCAGACTGGCTGTCAAGGAGGGAAGGGGGAGGGGAGATGGCCGGCTCGAGCAGATTCGAAAGGCCAGTCATTGTGCAGGTCGGCCGCCATGGCTCAGAGCGTATCGTGCTCGACGTCAATGACGCCGCCGCTATCTTGCTGCGGGATATTGGTCGTCAGACCGAGAAGAGTAGGATAGCAATGGACGTGTGTCTGCAGGTGCTGCGTGGGAAGGCTCGGTCGCCAGCTGCTCGAGGCGCTTTCGTCGTGGCCGCACTCGAAGCAAAGATACTGCGCGGCGATTAAACCGAGCTCTGGCACGGGTCATCTCTTCGGCCTCTCGCTGCCTGGTACAGCCGTCGGATATGACCCATCAGAGCGCGGCAAGGGAGTTTGAAGCGCGTCGTCGCCGTGCTCGCGAGCGACCCGCAAGCCCAAGCGATAGGCCAACTGGCCAACTGCGCTGCGCCCTCGGCTCGCGTTGCCGCCTATCCTGTTTGCGGATTGAGACGCATACTTCCTGGAGCGCCGGACAGCAGACTTTCTATTCGTTGGAGGCTGAGCGGGAGCCGGCGCAGCGCTGCGGCCCGATCCGGCGTGGAGAGCGCGGGCGGGGCTTGGCTTCTCAACGAAAGCACCGGCCCAAACTAAACTCATCACATACCGTCGCTATGTTATGGCAGCTGCACCATATCCCGCTTTCGCCGGCAAGGGGCTCGGAACGAAACTCCGGAGTAGCCGGGAACGGTCGAATCCGGCGCAAAGGTGTGGACGGAATCAGGCCGGCGTCACCACGGCTTCCTCAATGACGCCGTGATGAACTTATCCTACGGCATAGTCAGGAGCTCCTCGTCAGCGCGATGATCACCGCTCGGCACCATTCCCAGAACGTTCAAAGCAAATGTAGCCCTGCAAGTCGCTCTTGAGCGATATGCCGGTCAGGGCGATTTGATAGCTGCTTCAGGCCATCGCTTCGCGATGCGGTTTTGTTTTGTGTTGCCAGCCCCCGCTCGCGGGGTGGGCGACGCTCCTTTCTAAGCCCGCTGCGGCGTGCCGCAATGCCTGCTTGGCTCACATTCTCCACTCCGTTGCGGCCCTCCGGGTGCGGCCCGCCTCGTTCAGCGGGCCAAGCCAGTCGCTTTCTGCCGCCCACCCCACTCACGGGGGAAGGCGCGGGAGATTAGCGACCGGAAACGAAGATCATGCGCAGACCGGCAAGCGTGGTGCGCGTGGCGAAGTGGGCGGGAACAAGAACGAGGCTCCAAGGGCGAGCCTTTATTGCGAGATCACCGACCGCATCATCGCAGATCTGGAGCGGGGCTCGCTGCCTTGGGTCAAACCCTTGGGGCAGCGCCAAATCAGCTCTTGGCTTGCCGAAGAATGCCGCCACCGGTCGCAACGTTCCGGCATCAACATCCTGATCCTGTGGGGCGCGCTGATCGAGCGCGGCCACCCCGGCCAGAACTGGCTCACCTTCCGGCAGGCGCTTTCGCTTGCGGCAATGTCGAAAAGGCGAGCACGGCTCGACTATCGTTCATGCCGATCGCTTCATCCCGAAGAACGAGAAGGAACGCGCTAGAAAAGAAGACACCGAGCCGCAGGCGGTGCCCTTCCTCAAGCGTTTCACCGTCTTCAATGTCGCGCAGTGCGAGGGCCTGCCCGAGCAGTTTTACACCCAGTCTGAGCCGCTGCCCAAACGCGAAATCATCCCGCAGGCCGAGGCGTTCATCGCTCCCAGCGGCGCAGAAATTCGCATCGGCGGCAATCGCGCCTTCTACACGTCGGGCGGCGACTTCATCCAACTGCCGCCGCAGCCCGTTTGTTTGCCGAGGCCTCGCGGACAAGCGACAGGCAAGGTACGCGTTCAACCCAAATCCCTCCCTGGCCGAGCAGTTCGCCATACTGGCGGCATGACAGCGGCCGGTCTCGACCACCTTCATGACGCAGAAAAACTTTGCAACACAACCCATCCGCCGCCGCCAGCACCTGCTTGCGTGTCGCTTCGGAGGGTCGGCCGGTTCCCGAAAGCACGTAAGATGCCGTTGCGACCGACGCCTGCCACCGCCGCGACTTCCTTGATTCCGGACCGTTTCAGGGAATGTGCCGCCGGCCGGTAACGTCAAGCGGCAACGAGCCGCATGATCGTATCGATATTGAACTGGATGCGCTGCTCCAGGGCGTCCTTGGCCATCAGGTCCCGCTCGTAGATGATCGAACCGGTGAAGCGGTTTGTCAGGTAGTAGTAGCCGACGGCCGCGATGGTGATGTTGAGCTGCACGGGATCGATGCCGTCACGGAGGACGCCCGCCTTCACCCCGCGCTCAAGGATGCTCGAGACCAAGTTCACGAGCTTCCTGCTGGAGACCTTGACGATCTCCGACTTTTTCAGGTGCTTGGCTCGATGCAGATTTTCGCTGTTGACGAGCGTCAGAAATTCCGGGTTCTTCAGGTAGTATTCCCAGGTGAAGCGCACCAGTTTTTCGAGCGCTGCCTTCGGGTCAAGATCTTCCAGGTGCAGCTTCTGCTCGGCGTTGCGAATATCGAGATAGGCCTCTTCGAGAATGGTCTGGAACAGGCCCTCCTTGCTCTCGAAATAGTGGTAGATCATGCGCTTGTTGGCCTTCGCCTTCTCTGCGATGTCGTCGACGCGCGCCCCACCCAAGCCTTTCTTTGCAAATTCTTTTTTTGCCGCCTCGAGGATGCGCGCTTTGGTGGCTTCCGCGTCGCGGATGCGCGGTTTTCGTCCCGGTTTTTCGTTTCGTTGGCCCGTCATGTTTTGCGCCTGCCCTCTGCCGCGGTCGGGATTTCTTCCCTGCAACTCATACACGCGCGTCGCCGTCCTTCACAGCCGTTCGACGCGATTGCTTGTCTTGATCATACTGAAACCGCTTGACGTGGGCAAACTAAAAGAAGTAACTGGTTAGTGCGTTAAATGGCGTAGGTCACGCCGGAGCGCCTCGCCCGAAGGCAAGGCTCTCCTGTCGACAGCAGCGCCAGTCGTGACGCGCGAAGCGTTTCAATCGAAGATTGGGAGGAACCAATGTCGACCTTTATCAAGGATTTCATCGAGCGCGAAACGGTCAGCCGTCGCAATTTTCTGTTCGCAGCTGCGGCCGGCATGGGCGCGGCTGCCGTGCCGGGACTATTCGGTGGCGGCATCGCACGCGCCGCGCTGACAGACCCGGCGATTGCCTGGAGCTACCGCGACCGCGCCTCGGCATACTGGAACTCTGTCGTCTCCGGCGGCGAGGCCTTCGTGGAGTCGCTCGGCAAGCCGAAGAGCACACTCATCAGCCTTATCAACGAGGGCTCGACGGAAAAGTCGCTCGCTGACATCAAGGCCTTCCTTGCCAAGAACAATGGCAATTGCGCCATTGCCTGCGATGCCAATGACAGCCCGAACGCCCGTCCGGTCGTCGAGGCCGTTCAAGCTGCCGGCGCCTATGTGTCGACGATCTGGAACAAGACCGACGACCTGCACCCCTGGGACATCGGCGACAACTATGTCTCCCACATGACCTGGTCGGACGAAAAGCCGGCGGAAGAAACCGCCCGCATCCTCTTCAAAGCCATGGGCGGTGAGGGTGGCGTGGTCCATCTCGGCGGCATCGCAGCCAACAATCCGGCCGTCGAGCGCCTCAACGGCCTCAAGAACGCACTGAAGGACTTCCCGAAGGTCGAGCTGCTCGATGCCGAGCCGGCCGACTGGGACACACAGAAGGGCGCGGCACTGATGGCCTCGTTCCTGACGCGCTACGGTGACAAGATCAAGGGCGTGCATTGCGCCAATGACAACATAGCCTACGGCGTCATCGAGGCGCTGCGTGCCGAGGGTATCGAGAACATGCCGATCGTCGCCTATGACGGCAATCCGGAAGCCGTGCAGATGGTCATGGATGGTCAGCTACTCGCCACCGTCTTCACCAATCCGCATTGGGGCGGCGGCATCAGCGCTGCACTCGCCTACCATGCCGCCATCGGCACCTTCAAACCTTCCGAGGAGCCGAAGGAGCATCGCGAATTCTATGGCCCGACGATTCTCGTTACGGCCAAGGACGCGGCGGAATTCAAGGCGAAGTACCTGGATTCCGTGCCGACCTACGACTGGAAGGACTTCTGGGGCCCGTCGAACGGTCAGATCCAGTACAAGTCCTGACCATAGGCAGGGCGGCAGCCGTACGCTGCCGCCACATCTCCTGCGAAATTCATTAGAGGGGTGTCTGACGTGACACGTCGCCTTTCGCGCGAAACCTTGATCAAGTGGGCGCCGCTACTGGTGCTGATCGCGCTGCTGATCTTTTTCACCGCACTCAACCCGACCTTCTTTTCCTTGCGGAACTTTGCCCGTATCGCGATCGCGGCGGCCCCGGCGCTCATGGTCGCCGTCGGCGTCACCTTCATCATCGTCATGGGTTCGATCGACCTTTCCATGGAGGGAACGGTCTCGCTCACGGCGGTCTCCTTCGCCTTCATCTTCGCCCAGCTTGGCGGCACGCTCGCCGGCTTCGGCTGGATAGCCATTCCGCTTGTGCTCGTGCTCGGCGGCATGCTCGGGCTCTTGAACGGGCTGGTGCATGTGAAACTGAAGATCCCGTCCTTCATGGCAAGCCTCGCCATGGGCTTTGTCGGCACCGGTGCCGCGATCCTGCTGACCGGCGGTGATATCGTGAAGGTCAGCGATGCCACCTTCCGCGGCCTGCTCACGGTGCGCTGGCTCGGCTTCCCGCTGATGGTCTATGTCGCGGCCCTCTTCCTGTTCGTCGGCAGGTTCATCCAAACCCACACGACGCTCGGCCGCAATTTCTACGCTGTCGGCGGCGGCGAGGACCTCGCTCACGCCTCGGGCCTCAACGTCACCCGCGTCCGCGTCACCGGCTTTGCGCTCGCCGGCGTCTTCTACGCCATCGCCGCGATCCTCGTCGTCGCCCGCATCGGGCAGGCGGAATCTGTGACGGGCGCAAACTTCATGTTCGTCTCCATCACCTCTGTGGTCGTCGGTGGCGTGGCGCTCTGGGGCGGCATCGGCGGCGTGTGGAACGCGCTCGTCGGCGTTCTTATCGTCAACGTCATCGACAACGGCATGGTCGTCATCGGTCTGCCCGATTTCCTCCAGGACGGAGTGCTGGGCCTCCTCGTCATTCTTGCGGTGGTGCTTTCCACCGACCGCAAGATGGTTTCCTTCGTTAAGTGAGGAGCGCCATGTACGAGCTGAAAGCCGTCGACAAGAAATTCCCCGGCGTCCACGCGCTGAAGTCTATCAATTTCCACATCAAGCGCGGTGAGATCGTCGGTCTCGTCGGTGAGAACGGCGCCGGCAAATCCACGCTGATGAAGGTCATCTACGGCGCCTACCAGCCGGATGGCGGCCAGGTCCTTATCAACGGCGCGTCCGTTCGCTTCGCCAATCCGCGCCAGGCGATGGAAAAGGGCATCGGGATGGTGTTCCAGGAACAGTCCCTGATCCCGAACCTCTCTATCATGGAGAACATCTTTCTCGGCTACGAGCGCCAGTTCGTCCGCTTCGGCGTGGTCGACTGGAAGGCGATGGCGAGCGCGGCCAAGGCGCAGCTCGCCAAGGTGAAGCTCGACATCGACCCGGTGACGGTGACCTCGAAACTCTCCTTCGCCCAGCGCCAGCTTGTCGAACTCGCCAAGGTTCTGACACTGGAGGAGCGGGTGAAGGGCGACCTCGTCATCCTGCTCGACGAGCCGACCTCGGTTCTATCGAAGGAAGAGGTCGAGCTGCTCTTCAAGCTTGTGCGGGAGCTGACGACGCGCGCCTCCTTCATCTTCGTTTCGCATCGCATGGAAGAGGTGATGGAGCTCTCCGACCGCATCTATGTCATGAAGGACGGCGAGGTGGTCGACGTGGTAGAGCGGGGCGGCGCGACGGCGGAGGCCATCCAGCACAAGATGGTCGGCCGCAACGTCGACAAGCAATATTACCGAGAACACCTGCAGAAGCCGTTCGATGGCTCGAAGGTGCTGGTCGAGATGGCGGCCGTCGGACTGCCGGGCAGCATCCAGGATATCTCGTTCAAAGTGCATGCCGGTGAAGTCCTGTGTCTCGTCGGCACGGAAGGTTCCGGGCGCGAGGCGATCCTGCGCACGATCTACGGCATGCTGACGCCGGCGACCGGCCGTCTCAAGATCAAGGGCGCTGACGCCACAGGCTATTCGCCGCGCCAGTCGGTCGCCCATGGGGTCGGCTATGTGCCGCGCGAACGCAAGATCGAAGGCATCGTCGCCGGCATGAACGTCTACGAGAACATGACGCTCTCGCAGATGCGGAACCATTCGAGCCGGGGGGTACTGCGCGTTAACGAGGAGCGGGCGCTGGCGCGCGACTGGATCAAGAAACTCTCGATCAAGGCACATTCGGAATTTGCCGATTGCGGCAATCTCTCGGGCGGCAATCAGCAGAAGGTCGTGCTGGCCAAATGGCGTTCCGCCGGCTCCGACATCATGTTGCTCGACCACCCGACGCGCGGCCTCGACATCGGCGCGAAGGAAGACGTCTACGACATGATCCGCGCGATGGGCGAGGCAGGCGTCGGCATCGTGCTCGTCGCCGATACGCTGGAAGAAGGGATCGGCCTGTCGCACACCATCATCGTCGTCAAGGACGGGCGCATCCAGAAGCAATTCGCCTGTAAGCCGGGCGCCAAGCCCACGCCCTTCGACCTGCTGCACCATATGATCTGAGGGAAGAGATGGATATTCAGCGCCTCAAACCGCACCTACCCTGGATCACGCTGGTCGTGCTCGTCGCGATCGTCGGCGTCAACGATCCCGGCTTCCTGCGCCCTTCGAACCTACTCGGCATCGCCGGGGATATCGTGCCGCTCTTCATCATGGCGCTCGGGCTCACCTTTGCTATCTATATCGGGGGCATCGATCTTTCGGCCCAGTCCATGGCGAACATGGTGACGGTCGTCGCCTCGGTATATCTCGCCTCCATGGGGGCGTGGGTCGCCGTGCTGTGCGTGCTTGCCGGCTTCCTGCTCGGCATGCTCTCCGGTTATGTGACGACGCGGCTTTTCGTGCCGTCCTTCATCTCCACGCTCGCTGTCGGCGGTGTCGCCTTTTCTATTGCGCAATGGCTCTCCGGCCAGCGCGCACTCAACATGGATGCCACACAGCGCAACGAGACCTTCGGCTGGATGATCGGCCGCACCTGGGGCGTGCCGCATGAGCTGCTGATTGCCGCGGCGCTCGTCGCGATCTGCCTCTTCATCGAGCGACGCACGACGCTTGGCCGTGCCCTGAAGGCCGTCGGTGCCGGCGAACTCGCGGCCGCGGCCTCAGGCCTCAATGTCGCCCGCTACAAGATTCTTGCTTTCGCGATCTCGGGCGCACTCGCCGCCATTGCCGGCCTCCTCTTTGCGGTAAAGCTTTCGGGCGGTGCGCCGACGATCGCCAACGGCTTCCTGCTGCCGGCCATCGTTGCGGTGCTCGTCGGTGGTACGCCGCTGACAGGTGGCGTCGGCGGTGTCGTCAACACCGTGGTCGGTACGCTCATTGTTGCCGTCATCCGCGCCTCGATGCTCTATTTCGAGATCGACGCGACGCGCCAGCAGATGGTTTTCGGCGTCGTGCTGATCGTCGCCATCGCGCTGACCATCGACCGCGCAAAGCTGCGCACCGTGAAGTGAGGATCTGGCCATGAGCACCATGCGCGCCGCTGTCCTCACTGCGCCGAAGCGCTTCGAACTCCGCGACGTTCCGGTGCCGTCCGTCGGGCCGGATGATGTACTGGTGCGGGTAACGCGCACAGGCATTTGCGGCACGGATATCCATATCTTCAACGGCCACTACGCCGCTGACCAATTGCCGCTGATCCCCGGCCATGAGTTCTGCGGCACGATTGCTGAGATGGGCACCAATGTGCGCCATCTGGCGCCTGGTACGCGCGTGGTCGTCGACATTAATATCGGCTGCGGCACATGCTTCTGGTGCCGGCGTAATGAGGTGTTGAACTGCGCCGAGGTCACCCAGGTCGGCATCGGCAGGGATGGGGCTTTCGCCGAATTCGTCGCCGTGCCCGCGCGCCTCGCGATCCCCGTTGAGGCTAACATCGCTGACGAAGTTCTCGTCCTCACCGAGCCGGTCGCCTGCGTCGTCCGCGCCGCGCGCAAGGCGAGGGCGACCTTCGGCCAGTCGGTCGTAATCTTCGGCGCAGGGCCGATCGGCAATCTTCATGTGCAGATGATGCGGCTCGTCGGCGCGGCCCCCATTATCGTCGCCGATCTGTCCGCCGAGCGCTCCCGGATGGCTCTCGAAGCCGGCGCGGATGCGGCGGTGTCCGATCCGGCCGAGCTCAAGAAAACCGTGCTGCGGATGACCGGCGGACGCGGCGCGGATCTGGTGGTCGAAAGCGTCGGCAACAGAAAGCTCTATGAACAGGCTTTCGACCTGACGCGCCGCGGCGGGCACATCGCCTTCTTCGGCATCACGTCGCGGGGCGAGACGGTCCCCCTCGATATCCTCCGCACGGTTCTGGAGGAGACGAGCCTCAAGGGCTCCGTCGCGGGCATGGGGGAGGATATGCATGACGCATTGACCCTTCTATCGCATGGCCGGTTCCGCACGGATGATTTCACCAAGGCCAGCTACTCCCTGGAGAATATCCAGGCGGCTTTCGACACCCTCGGGGAACGGCCGCACGACCTGAAGACGCAAATCGCCATTGCGGCGTAAGACCTATCGAAGTGGAGGTATCCCGTGGACCAGAAAAACCCGTTCCTTTCTGCCCCGGCCGCAGCGCGCACCTTCGGCTTTTTCGTCGATGGCGAGTGGAAAGACGGCGCGCAATACTTCGAACGCACGTCGCCCGGCCACGGCACGCCTGTCACGCGCACGGTTCGTTGCACGGTCGATGATCTGAACGCCGCCGTCGCCGCGGCACGCCGCGCCTTCGAAGATCGCCGCTGGGCTGGCCTTTCGGGTGCGGCCCGCGGAAGCGTCCTGTTGCGCATTGCTGAAATCTTGCGCCGCCGTCGCGACGAAATCGCCTATTGGGAGGCGCTGGAAAACGGCAAGCCGATCTCCCAAGCGCGAGGTGAAATCGATCACTGCATCGCCTGCTTCCAAACGGGCGCTGGTGCGGCGCGCATGCTGCACGGGGACAGCTTCAACTCGCTCGGCGACGATCTCTTCGGCATGGTGCTGCGCGAGCCGATCGGCGTCGTCGGCCTCATCACGCCCTGGAACTTCCCGTTCCTGATCCTCTGCGAGCGCGTGCCCTTCATCCTCGCCTCTGGCTGCACGATGATCGTGAAGCCGTCGGAAGTGACCGCTGCAACGACGCTGCTGCTCGCCGAAGTGCTGGCGGAAGCGGGCCTTCCGGCCGGTGTCTACAACGTCATCACCGGTGCCGGCCGCAGGATTGGCCAGGCGCTGTCCGAGCATCCTGACGTCGACATGCTGTCCTTCACCGGCTCGACAGCCGTCGGCCGCTCCTGCGTCCACGCGGCAGCCGACAGCAACTTCAAGAAGCTCGGCCTGGAGCTTGGCGGCAAGAACCCCATCATCGTCTTCGCCGATGCCGATCTGGAAGACGCCGCCGACGGCGCGGCCTTCGGCATCAGCTTTAACACCGGGCAATGCTGCGTCTCCTCCTCGCGCCTGATCGTCGAGCGCTCCATCGCCGCCGAATTCGAAAAGCTGCTCGTCGAAAAAATGAAGAAGATCCGCGTCGGCGATCCGCTGGACGAGGCGACTCAGGTCGGGGCCATTACGACAGAGGCGCAGAACGCCACGATCCTCGACTACATCGCGAAGGGCAAGGCCGAGGGCGCAAAACTTCTCACCGGCGGCGGGCCGATCAATCTTGGTCGCGGCCAGTATATCGCGCCGACGCTCTTCTCCGGCGTTTCATGCGACATGGTCATCGCCCGCGACGAGATTTTCGGCCCCGTGCTGTGCTCCATGCATTTCGATACGTTGGAAGAAGCCATCAAGCTTGCCAATGACACGGTTTACGGTCTTGCGGCGAGCGTCTGGACGAAGAATATCGACAAGGCACTGATGGTGAGCCGCCGGGTTCGCGCCGGGCGCTTCTGGGTCAACACGATCATGGCCGGCGGTCCCGAAATGCCGCTCGGCGGCTTCAAGCAGTCCGGCTGGGGCCGCGAGGCCGGGATGTATGGGGTAGAGGAATATACGCAGGTGAAGTCCGTTCATGTCGAGATCGGCAAGCGCAGGCATTGGATCGCATGATGGCCGCTGGCTATGACTATGTGATCGTCGGCGGCGGTACCTCCGGGTGCGTGCTGGCGGCGCGGCTTTCGGAAAACCCGTCCGCGCGAGTGTGCCTCATCGAGGCGGGCGGGCGCGATACCAATCCGCTCATCCACATGCCCGTTGGCTTCGCTAAGATGACGACGGGGCCGCTCACTTGGGGCCTGAAGACCGCGCCCCAGAAGCACGCCAACAACCGTGAGATCCTTTACGCGCAGGCCAAGGTGCTCGGGGGCGGGTCGTCGATCAATGCCGAGGTTTTCACGCGTGGTGTGCCCGCCGATTATGATCGCTGGGTCGAGGAAGGCGCGGAAGGGTGGGGCTTCAAGGACATCCAGAAATATTTCCTGCGATCGGAGGGCAATTCGATCCTCTCCGGTGCCTGGCATGGAACGGATGGCCCGCTCGGCGTCTCCAACATCCCCGAGCCGCAACGCATGACGCGCGCCTTCGTGCAGAGCTGCCAGGAGTTCGGCATTCCCTACAATCCGGATTTCAATGGCCCGGTGCAGGAGGGGGCGGGCGTCTACCAGACGACGACGCGCGACAACCGGCGCTGCTCGGCGGCCGTCGGCTATCTGCGTCCGGCCCTGAAGCGTCCGAACCTGACGGTCGTCACCGGTGCGCTTGTCCTGCGCATTGTCTTCGAGGGACTCCGTGCGGTGGGCGTCGACTATGAGGCCGGCGGCTACCGCACGACGGCGCGGGCGGAAAGCGAAGTGATTCTTACCTCTGGCGCCATCGGCACGCCGAAGCTGATGATGCTCTCCGGCGTCGGGCCGGCCGATGCGCTCAACAGCCACGGCATCGAGGTGGTGCAGGACATGGCCGGCGTAGGGCAGAACCTCCAGGACCATTTTGGCGTCGACATCGTCGCGGAACTGAAGAACCACGATAGCCTCGACAAATACAACAAGTTGCACTGGTCGATCTGGGCAGGCATTCAGTACACACTCTTCAAGTCCGGCCCCATCACCTCCAACCTCGTGGAGGGTGGGGCGTTCTGGTATGGCGACAAGGCGAGCCGCATCACCTCCAACGTCGTGCAGGGTGGGGCGTTCTGGTATGGCGACGAGGCGAGCCCGACCCCGGACCTGCAGTTCCACTTCCTTGCGGGCGCGGGGGCGGAGGCAGGCGTACCGAGCGTGCCGAAGGGCGCGTCCGGCATCACGCTCAACTCCTATACGCTTCGGCCGAAGTCGCGCGGAACCGTGACCTTGCGCTCGGCCGATCCGCGCGCCTTGCCCGTTATCGATCCGAACTTCCTCGGCGACCCCGACGATGTAAGGATTTCCGCTGAAGGCGTGAAGATCAGTCAGGAAATCTTTGGCCAGCCTTCCCTGCAGAAATGCATCAAAACGTTGCATTTTCCCGATAGAAACGTGCGCACGCAGGAAGACTATGTCGCCTATGCGCGCCAATACGGGCGTACCTCCTATCACCCCACCTGCACCTGCAAGATGGGGCGGGACGAGATGTCGGTGGTCGACCCGCAACTGCGCGTCCACGGCCTCGATGGCATCCGCATCTGCGACAGTTCCATCATGCCGAGCCTCGTCGGCTCCAATACCAATGCGGTGACTATCATGATCGGCGAAAAGGCATCGGACATGATCCGCGGCAATGCCTGATCGATCGAGGCGTCTCAAGCAAAAGGGCGGCCTTGCGGCCGCCCTTTTGCGTCAGTCCCATTGGGGGACCCAGGGCAGTTGCCCCGGCTTGACAATGCGGTAACCGGTCGCGTTCAGGGCGTCGATCCTGTCCATGTCGATGGACGACAGCGTGAAATCCATGATGTCGAAATTCCCCCGGATGTTTTCCGGCTTCGTCGACATCGTGTTGAGCGGCACACCCTTCTGGAGAGTCCAGCGCAGCACGACCTGTGCAGCAGATTTTCCGTAGGTTTTGCCGATCTCGGCGAAAAGACGGTACTTGAACACTTCGCCGCGGGCGATGGACGCGTAGGAGGAAAGCGGGATGCCCGTCTCCGATGCGGCGGCGAGGAGCTTCTGCTGGTTGACCAGCGGGTGAAACTCCACTTGGTTGGTGACGAGCGGTCCTTCGACCACGGCGCGCGCCACATGCATCATGCGTGCGGTATAGTTCGAGACGCCGATGGTATCCGTAAGACCCCTGTCCCGGGCGGATTGCAGGAGGCGCAGGGATGGCGCGACGTCACCGTCTGCCGGCGGCCAGTGCAGGAGAAGCGCATCGAGGCGATCGATCTGCAATGACTTCAGGCTGGCCTCGACCGAGGGCAGGAATTTTTCTTCTGAATAGTTGTCCGGATGCACCTTCGTGGTAATGCAGAGCTCTTCCCGCGCGACGCTGCAGACTGCGAGTGCCGCACCCGTATCGGCCTCGTTGCCGTACATCTGCGCCGTATCGAACGCTCGGTAACCGGCGCCGATGGCGGCAGCGATCGCGTGTCTGAGGTCGTTTCCCTTCAGCGGAAAGGTGCCGAAGCCGCGCTGAAAGCTCTTCTGGAAATAGATGTTCATGCCTCCTCCTTGGCTGTCTGGGAGCATCGATGGCGCCATGCGCGTCGACGCGAAAAACCTGCTTGCCTGATTGCCCAGGCCGTGTTTAATCTATAACTAGTTAGTTACTTAATGCAATGCGGAACGGAGGTGAAGTCGATGAAGAAGGTAAAGACGGCGGAGGAGGCGGCCCAACTCGTCAGGGATGGTGCGGTCGTTGCAGTCAACTCTTCGTCGGGCCTGTGTTGCCCTGAGGCCGTTCTCAAGGCGCTAGGCGAACGCTTTGATCGCGAAGGCCATCCGCGCGGTCTCACCTCCATTCACCCGATCGCGGCCGGCGACTTCTTTGGCACCCGTGGTGTTGACCACATCGCCAAGCCGGGCATGCTGAAGAAGATCATCGGCGGCTCCTATCCCTCGGGGCCAAGCAATGCCGAGCCGCCGCTGGTCTGGCAGATGATCCTCAAGGAGGAGCTCGCCGCCTGGAACGTGCCCTCCGGCATCGTCTTCGACATGCTCCGGGAGGGCGCCGCCAAGCGTCCGGGCGTGCTCACCAAGGTCGGCATGGAGACCTTCGTCGATCCCGATCAGGAAGGCTGCGCGATGAATGCGAGTGCGCGCGCCGAGCCGATCGTTCAGCGGGTTTCGTTCGCGGGAGAGGACTGGCTGCATTTCCCGGCGCTTCGCCCCGATGTTGCGATCATCCGTGCGACGACCTCCGACGAGAAGGGCAACCTCACCTTCGAACAGGAGGGTGCGACTCTCGGCGCTATGGAAATGGCGCTGGCCGCCCGCAATTCCGGCGGTCTGGTCATAGCGCAGGTCAAGCGGGTGGCGGCCAGCGGCACCCTGCGGCCCCATGACGTGCGCGTCCCCGGCATCCTCGTCGACGTCATCGTCGAGGCGCCCGATCAATTGCAGACGACGGCGACGCCCTATGACCCGGCGATTTCCGGCGAGCTCTTCCGGCCGCTCGAAACCTTCCGCCTGCCGGCCCTCGATGTTGGCAAGGTCATCGCCCGCCGCGTGGCGCGGGAACTGCAGGATGGCTGGGCCGTCAATATCGGCTTCGGCATTTCGGCCAACGTGCCGCGCATCCTCATCGAGGAGGGGCTGCACGGCAAAATCACCTGGGTGATCGAGCAGGGCGCCGTCGGCGGCGTGCCGCTTCTCGATTTCAAGTTCGGCTGTGCCTCCAACGCCGAGGCCTTCGTCGCCTCGCCCCATCAGTTCTGTTACTTCCAGGCGGGCGGCTTCGACTGCTCGCTCCTGTCCTTCCTGGAAATCGACGCCGAGGGCTCGGTCAATGTCAGCCGCCTGGCGGCAACGCCACACCGCACCGCTGGCGCAGGCGGTTTTGTCGATATCACGTCGCGTGCGAAAAAAATCGTCTTCTCCGGCAATTTCAATGCAGGCGCCAAGATGCACATCGAGGACGGCCGGTTGGTGATCGACATGGAGGGCCGCATCGCCAAGTTCGTGCCAAAAGTTGATCAGGTCAGTTTTTCTGGCAAGCGCGCCCGCGCGCAGGGGCAGGAGATCACATGTGTCACGGAGCGCTGCGTAATAGAGCTTGATACGGACGGACTTGTGATAACAGAGATCGCCCCCGGCCTCGACCTTCAGCGTGACGTCCTCGACCAGGCGGCGACGCCGTTACGCGTCTCGCAGACGCTCAGGGTGATGGACGATGCGCTATTCCGCGCTGGCACCATGGGGCTGGCGCTGTGAGCGATCCGCGCATCGAACTCCGAATCGAGGGCCACCTTGCGCGGCTCACCCTGCGACGGCCGGAAAAGCTGAACGCGATCGACGAGGACATGGTCGATGCGCTGTTGCGGGCCTGCCGTACCATCGAGCGCTCGGATGCCCGAGTTGCGATCCTGTCGGGAGAGGGCGGCAGGTCCTTTTGCGCGGGGGGCGATATCGAGGCGTGGAGCAGCCTCGACGCCGACACGTTCTCGCGCCGCTGGCTGCGCGACGGACACGGCGCCTTCGATGCGCTGGCCCGCCTCACGGTTCCACTGATCGCGGTGCTGAACGGCCACGCGCTCGGCGGCGGGCTGGAGCTTGCTGCCTGCGCGGACCTGCGTATCGCCGAAGCGCATGTGAAGATCGGCCAGCCGGAGGCCGGCCTCGGCATCATTCCCGGCTGGTCCGGCACGCAGCGCGCCTCGCGCCGCTTCGGCACGCAGCTTGTCCGCCGCATGGCGCTTTTTGGCGAAGTCTACTCAGCTGATGAGGCCATCGCGCTCGGGCTCGTTGATCAGGTCGTGCCCACGGGCGAGGGTGGCGCCGCCGCAGAGGCCGCCGCGGCCCGCGTGCTGAAGCGATCTCCAAGGGCGACAGAATTGACGAAGATGCTGATCAATGCCGCCGAGCACGAGGAGAGCGAACGGGTCGTAGAGGCCTTGGCCGGCGCGGTGGCGGCTGCATCCGAAGATCTCACGGAAGGGCTGGCGGCCCACAGGCAGAAGCGGCCGGCGCGTTTCGACAGATAGCTTTCGGTCATCCCATACTCCTGATCCGTTTGGCGGTCTCATGAAGCCTGAAGACAAAGATTTTCTCGCACAACTCTTTCGCGCAGCGATCGAAGCCGCGGCTCCCGAAAAGGCCTTAAGCACATATCTACCGACCCGACCCAAAGGAAAGACCGTCGTCATCGGCGCGGGCAAGGGCGCCGCGCAGCTTGCCGCGGCTTTCGAAAGGCTGTGGGATGGCCCACTGGAAGGGGTTGTGGTGACGCGTTATGGCTATTCGGCGGCCTGCCAGAGGATCCGTGTGCTGGAGGCTGCCCATCCCGTTCCGGATGTTGCGGGGCTTGAAGCGTCTCAATCGCTTTTCGACGCTGTAAAGGGGCTCGGTGAGAATGATCTCGTCGTGGCGCTGATCTGTGGCGGCGGGTCCGCCCTGCTCCCAGCCCCGCCCGGCGATCTCACGCTGAAGGATGAAGCCGCTCTAAACAGCGCGCTGCTGGCGGGCGGTGCGCCGATTTCCGTCATGAACGCTATTCGCAAGCAGGTCTCCGGCATTAAGGGTGGGCGGCTCGCCGCCGCATGTCATCCTGCAAGGGTTGTGACGCTCGTTGTCTCCGATGTGCCTGGCGACGACCCGGCGCAGGTCGCCAGTGGACCGACCGTGCCGGATGCAAGCAATCGCAAAGAGGCGCGCGCACTGGTCAAGACATGGGGTGTCAAGCTGCCCGAGCGGATCCTGGCTTGGCTTGATGAAGACGTGGGCCAGCCGCCATCGCCTCATGACTCAGCCTTTGCCAGTCATGAGGTCCACATCATCGCTTCTGCACGCCTCTCACTGGAGGCTGCCGCGCAACGGTCGGAGGCGCTCGGCGTGCCCGCCGTCATTCTATCGGACTGCATAGAGGGGGAGGCACGCGACGTCGCGGGTGTTCACGCCGCTATCGCTCGCGAGGTCGCCAGCCGTGACCGCCCGTTCTTGCGTCCCGTCGTCATCCTCTCCGGCGGAGAAACGACGGTGACGATCAAGGGACGTGGCAAGGGTGGACGCAACACGGAGTTTTTGTTGTCGCTCGCGCTCGCAGGCGAAGGTGTGCCGTTTGCAGCACTTGCCGCCGATACGGATGGTATCGATGGCTCAGAGGACAATGCGGGGGCCTTTGCCGACGGCGCCAGCATGGGGCGCCTGCGGGAACTGGGGGCGGATCCTGCCGCACTGCTTGCCGGCAACGACGCCTGGACGGCGTTTCATCGTTTGGGCGACCTGTTCGTGCCCGGCCCGACAGGAACCAATGTCAATGACTTCAGGGCAATCCTGATCCGTTAGAGGTTGCCCGCGCCGCTTGTTGCAGCGCGGGCTGATGCGAGCTCAGCCCGGAACGGGTGCGTCCTCGCGCAATAGGCCCTGCCTCTTGAGATCCGCCCAGAACTCTGCCGGGATCGGATGGGAGAACCAGGCAAGGTTCTGGTCAAGCTGTTCGACCGTGCGCGTGCCCGCCATGAAAGAGGGTACGGCAGGATGGGCGAGCACGAATTGCAGTGCGGCGGCGGCCAGCGGCACGCCATGCGCCGCACAGACCACCTCGATCTTCGCGACCTTTTCCAGGATGTCGCGCGGCGCCGGCGCGTAATTGTACTTCGCCCCTTCCTTCGCGCCGGTGGCAAGGATTCCCGAATTGAAGCCGCCGCCCACGACGACCGCCGCGCCACGCGCCTCGCACAGCGGAAGGAACGCGTCGAGCGCGTCCTGTTCGAGGAGGGTGTAGCGGCCGGCCAGCAGGAAGCAGTCGAAATCGTGACGGCGGAGGGCCTCATGGCAGACCTGCCATTCGTTGACGCCGACGCCGATCGCCTTCACGACCTTTTCCGAGCGCAGCCGCTCCAGCGCGCGCCAGGCGCCGTCCATCGCCTGCTCGAACACTTCCGGCTGCTCGCTCCCGCGTGTGAAAACGTCGATGTCATGGATGAAACACATGTCCATCCGCTCCAACCCCAGCCGCTGCAGGCTGTCCTCGAAGGCGCGCATCGTGCCGTCGTAACTGTAGTCGAAATGCATGGTGAAGGGCGCAGCATTCGTCCACGGCGCAAAATCGATGGTGTCGCGCCGTGCCGGTCGCAGCAGGCGCCCGACCTTGGAGGAGAGGACGAAATCGTCTCGCTCCTTCCAGCGCAGGGCGTGGCTCGTGCGCAGTTCGGCAAGCCCGTGGCCATACATCGGCGCGGTGTCGAAGAACCGTACGCCGGCGGCCCATGCGCGTTCGAACATATCCCCGGCTGTGGCTTCGTCGATCTCGCGGAAAATGTTGCCGAGGGGCGCGGTCCCAAAGCCGAACGTCGTGACGTCAAGTTCTGTTCGGCCGAATTTCCTCTTTTCGCCAGGGTGCATGCCTCTCCTCCATAAGTAACCAGTTGGTGAATAAATAAGCACGGACCAAACGCCTGTGCAAGCAGCTTTCTTCCCGGTCTCAGATTTTTCCGACTTGACGTCTTGAGACTGGGGAATGTATATAACCGGATAGTTACTAAGTTGGAGTCGAGGGCCATGTATCTCACTGAAACGCAGGAGCAGGTGCGAGAGATGGCGCGCGCCTTTGCCGACGAAATGATCCGGCCCGTGGCCGAGGAATTGGACCGCGAGGAACGCTTCCCGGCGGCTCTTTACGACGAAATGGCAAAGCTCGGCCTATTCGGCATAGGCGTGCCGGAAGCCCTCGGCGGGCCGGGCTTCGACACGCTGACCTATGCCCTTGTGATGGAGGAGTTGAGCCGCGGATATGCTTCCGTCGCCGACCAGTGCGGCCTGGTCGAACTGATTTCAAGCCTGTTGGTGCGCCACGGCACTGAAAGCCAGCAGGCCCTGCTGCCGGAAATACTCGGCATGCGCTCGAAGGTCGCCTACTGCATCACCGAGCCGGAGGCGGGCACTGATGTTTCGGGCATCCGCACGACGGCCGAGCGCGACGGCGACGGCTGGCGTTTGAACGGCGGCAAGATCTGGATCCACAATGCGCCGGTGGCCGACTACGGTTTCGTGCTGGCGCGAACCGACAAGCAAGCCGGCAATCGCGGCATGTCGATCTTCATCGTCGACCTGCATGCGGCCGGCGTCGAGAAGGGGCCGAAGGAGCACAAGATGGGCCAGCGCGCCAGCCAGGTCGGCGCGCTGAACTTCACCGATGTGCGCCTTCGGGCAGATGCCCTGCTCGGCACCGAGGGGCGCGGTTTCCACATGATGATGTCGGTCCTCGACAAGGGGCGCGTCGGCATTGCGTCACTCGCCGTCGGTATCGCACAGGCCGGCCTGGAGGCCGCCCTCGACTATGCCGGGACGCGCAAACAGTTCGGCAAGGCGATCGCCGACTTCCAGGGCGTGCAATGGCTTCTGGCCGACATGGCGAAGGACATCGAGGCCGCACGCCTGCTCGTCCATTCTGCCGCTTCGAAAATCGACAGCGGCGCGGATGCGACCAAAGCCTGCTCCATCGCCAAGTGCTTTGCCGGCGACATGGCTGTACAGCGTACCGCCGATGCCGTGCAGGTCTTTGGCGGCTCCGGCTATATCCGCGGCTTCGAGGTGGAGCGGCTCTACCGCGATGCAAAGATCACGCAGATCTATGAAGGCACGAACCAGATCCAGCGCATGATCATCGCGCGCGAACTCCTGAAGAAAGGCGCTAGGGCATGAGCGCCGCGTCCGCCCGGCCGGTCGCGCTCGTCACCGGCTCCTCGCGCGGCATCGGCCTTGCCGTTGCTGAAGCTCTGGCGAAGGAAGGATTTGCGGTCGCCGTCAACGGGCCGGCTGAGGACGCCGAACTTGCCGCCGCGGTCGAGCGCGTCGCCGCCCATGGCGTCCCCGTCGTCGCCGCCGCGTTCGATGTGGCTGCGATCGGCGGTCACGGTGCGGCGATCGATGCGGTCGAGGAAAAGCTCGGGCCGCTTACCACGCTCGTCAACAATGCCGGTGTCGGCGTGCTCAAGCGCGGAGACATGATGGAGGTCTCCGAGGAGAGCTGGGACCGGTGTTTTGCCGTCAACACGAAGGCTATGTTCTTCCTGAGCCAGGCATTCGCGCGTCGTCTGCTTGCACGCGCGCGGCCGCCACTCTTCCATTCGATCGTCAATGTCACGTCTTCGAATGCGGTCGCGGTGGCGGAGCAGCGCTCGGAATACTGCGCCTCGAAGGCCGCCGCCGCCATGGTCTCCAAGACTCTCGCCGTCCGTCTCGGGCGCGAGAACATTGCCGTCTATGACGTCCAGCCGGGCCTGATTGCCACCGAGATGACCGCGCCGGTTATCGAGGCCTATCGCGAACGGGCCGCGCAGGGCCTCACGCTTTTCCCGCGTGTCGGCGAGCCGGAGGAGGTCGGTGCGCTGATTGCCTCGCTTGCGACTGGCAGGCTTCCGTACACAACCGGACTGTCGATCCCAGCCGATGCCGGCATGCTCGTCCCGCGCTTCTGAGGTTTTTCATGAAAATCGCCCTTCCCGATACCGCTGGCCGCCTTGCGCACTATGCCCTGACCGGAAAGCCAATCGCCGCCGCCACGCTTGGCAGGAACCCGGCGCGAACAGTCTACTCGGCCGCCCACGTCGTCGCCGATCCCTTCACTGCGAACGATCCGTCGGGTCGCGCTACGGTCGACTGGGCCAAGACGATGGAGTTTCGCCGCTATCTCGCCGGCCTCGGCCTCGGCATTGCCGAGGCGATGGATACGGCGCAGCGCGGCATGGGTCTCGACTGGCCGGGCGCACTGGAGCTGATCCGCCGCACCCGCGAGGAACTCCCGGATGCGGTGGTCGCCAATGGCTGCGGCACGGATCATCTCGACCCCGCGGCAGTGGCGAGTCTGGACGATGTGCGCCGGGCCTATCTGGAACAGGCGGAAGCCATTCAGAAGCTCGGCGGCCGCCTCATCCTCATGGCCTCCCGTGCTCTGGTGCGCGTCGCAAAAAAGCCGGAAGACTACGTCAAGATCTATTCCGATGTGCTCGCCGCCTGCGACCAGCCGGTGATCCTGCATTGGCTCGGCGATATGTTTGATCCGCAGCTTGCCGTCTATTGGGGCGACGCGGCGTTTGACCCCGCCATGCAGACGGCGCTCGCCGTCATCGAAGCGAACACGGCCAAGGTTGACGGCATCAAGATCTCCCTTCTCGACAAGGAAAAGGAGGCCGTCATGCGCCGTCGTCTGCCCGCCGGCGTGAAAATGTATACGGGCGACGACTTCAACTATCCGGAACTCATCGAAGGTGACAGCGAGGGCTTTTCGCACGCCCTTCTCGGCATCTTCGACCCGCTCGCGCCGGCCGCCGCCTATGCGGTGGAGCGGCTGGGCGACGGCGACAAGGCGGGCTTCCGTGCAACGCTCGACCCGACCGTGCCGCTCGCTCGCCTGATCTTCCGCGCGCCCACCCAATACTACAAGACCGGCGTCGTCTTCCTCGCCTGGCTGAACGGCTTCCAGGATCACTTCGTGATGCTGAACGGCGCCCAGGCGATGCGGCCGCTGCCGTATTTCGTCGAGGTGTTCCGTCAGGCGGACCAGTGCGGCCTGCTGCGCGATCCCAACCGCGCCGTCGAGCGCATGAAGAAGTTGCTCGCTGTTTACGGGGCGTAGGCGATGCGCGATTTCTCGACGGACCATTTGGCGCTCGCGCTCAACACCGCCAGCCTCGGACACAACTTGGATGGCCACGGTGCAGGCTGGTCACCGGAGCGGGTGATTGATGCGTGTGCTGCCCGTCGTTTCGGCTCGATCGTCTTCTGGCGCCGCGAAGTCGGTGCGCGGGCGAACGAGATTGGCGAGCGGGTGCGCTCGGCAGGCCTTTCCGTCGCCGGGCTTTGCCGCACACCGTTCCTTGTCGGTAGCGAAGCGATCGACAGGACAGCGGTTCTCGATGAGGCGAGGGCGTCCATCGATATGGCTGCCGGTCTGGGTGCCACTGTGCTGACGATTGTGGTGGGCGGCGTACATCCCGGCACCAAGGGCACTGCCGAGAGCTTGAAGATTGTCGCTGAACGTGTTGCCGACCTCGCACTCTATGCGGCGGACCGCAATGTCAAGCTGGCGCTGGAACCTCTCAATCCCGTCTACGCCGGGAACCGCTCCTGCCTGACGACCGTGCGTGACGCTGTCGATATCTGCGAGGCGGTTGATGCGCCGAACCTTGGCATTGCCGTTGACGTCTACCATGTCTGGTGGGACTGCGATCTTGACACCCAGTTGCAGCGCGCCGGCAAGGACAGGATTTTCGGCTATCACCTTTGCGATTGGCTTGCCGACACGCGCGACGTGCTGCTGGACCGCGGTATGATGGGCGACGGTGTTGCCGATCTCAAGACGATCCGCGCGAGTGTCGAAGGCACCGGCTACACCGGTCCCTGCGAGGTCGAGATTTTCTCCGCTAACAACTGGTGGAAGCGTGATCCCGGCGAGGTGCTTGACGTCATGGTCGAACGTTTCCACGCCCTCTGCTGACGAATTTTGGAGTCGAGCCATGAAGATCTTGGTCCCAGTCAAGCGCGTTGTTGATTACAACGTAAAGATCCGCGTGAAGGCGGATGGCTCCGGTGTCGAGCTTACGAATGTCAAGATGTCGATGAACCCGTTTGACGAGATTTCGGTTGAGGAAGCGCTACGCCTCAGGGAAGCCGGCAAGGCTGAGGAAGTGGTTGTGGTGTCGATCGGTCCTGCGAAAGCCGAAGAGACGCTGCGCACCGCGCTTGCCATGGGCGCCGATCGCGCCTTGCTGGTCGAGACGGACGACGCCGTCGAGCCGCTCGCCGTCGCCAAGATCCTCAAGGGTGTCACCGAGGCCGAACAGCCCGGCCTCGTCATCGTCGGCAAGCAGGCGATCGACGACGACAGCAGCCAGACCGGCCAGATGCTCTCGGCCCTTCTTGGTTGGGCGCAGGCGACGTTTGCTTCCAAGGTCGAGATCGACGACGGCAAGGCACCAGAGGGCACAGCCAGGGTGACGCGCGAAGTCGACGGTGGTCTCCAGACGATCGACGTGAAGCTTCCGGCCGTCGTTACGACCGACCTTCGCCTCAACGAGCCGCGTTATGCGTCGCTGCCGAACATCATGAAGGCCAAAAAAAAGCCGCTCGACAAGAAGACACCGGTCGACTTCGGCGTCGACACCGCCCCGCGCCTCAAGGTGCTGAAGACCCAGGAACCGTTCGGCCGCAAGGCAGGCGTCAAGGTTAAGTCGGTCGCCGAACTGGTTGAAAAGCTCAAGACCGAAGCCGGCGTGCTCTAAGGTGGGAAAGGGAGACTAAACCATGGCCATTCTTCTTCTGGCAGATCACGACAATGAAACCCTTTCCGACCAGACCGCAAAGGCGCTGACGGCCGCGTCGAAGATCGGTTCCGACGTGCATGTGCTCGTCGCCGGCTCCGGCGTCAAGGCTGCGGCCGATGCGGCTGCAAAACTCTCCGGCGTTTCCAAGGTGCTGCTTGCCGACGACGCCAGTCTTGCCAACAATCTCGCAGAACCGCTGGCGGCGCTCATCGTGTCGATCGCCGGCAATTACGATGCGGTCGTCTCGGCCGCGACCTCGGTCGGCAAAAACATCCTGCCGCGCGTTGCTGCGCTGCTCGATGTCGCGCAGATCTCGGAAATCGTCGAGGTCGTCTCTGCCGACACGTTCAAACGGCCGATCTATGCCGGCAATGCCATCCAGGTGGTGCAGTCGACTGACGCCAAGAAGGTGATCACCGTACGCACGGCGTCCTTTTCCCACGCCTCCCAAGGCCCATCTGCTGTCGTCGAGGAAATCTCGACGGCAGCCTTTTCTTCAGAGCTTTCGACCTTTGTGTCGAACGCACTTTCGACCTCGGACCGACCGGAGCTGACCTCGGCGAAGATCATCATCTCCGGCGGTCGGGCGCTCGGCTCGTCGGAGAAATTCAAAGAAGTCATCCTTCCCGTTGCGGACAAGCTTGGCGCCGCCGTCGGTGCGTCGCGTGCGGCCGTCGATGCTGGCTATGCACCCAACGACTGGCAGGTCGGCCAGACCGGCAAGGTGGTCGCCCCGGACCTTTACATCGCCTGCGGCATCTCCGGGGCCATCCAGCATCTGGCCGGCATGAAGGATTCGAAGGTCATCGTCGCGATCAATAAGGACGAGGAGGCGCCTATTTTCCAAGTTGCCGACTACGGTCTCGTTGCGGATCTCTTCGAGGCCCTGCCGGAACTCGAAAAGGCGCTTTGAGGACTTAGCTGCTTCGATGACGATCGAACTCTCCGAACGCGAGAGCATGGAATTCGACGTCGTGATCGTCGGCGCGGGGCCTGCGGGCCTGTCGGCCGCGATCCGGTTGAAGCAGGTCAATCCTGATCTCACCGTCCTCGTGCTGGAAAAGGGCTCGGAAGTCGGCGCCCATATCCTGTCGGGCGCCGTTGTCGATCCCATCGGCATCGACCGCCTGCTGCCTGACTGGTGCGTGGACGATAGCCATCCGTTCAAGACCACGGTGACGGACGACCATTTCTTGCTGCTCGGCCCGGCCGGCTCGATCCGCCTGCCGAACTTCGCCATGCCGCCCTTGATTAACAATCATGGCAACTACATCGTATCGCTCGGCAATGTCTGTCGCTGACTGGCGACCAAGGCGGAAGAGCTCGGCGTCGAGATCTATCCCGGCTTTGCCGCAACCGAAGTGCTCTACAACGACGAGGGCGCGGTGATCGGTGTCGCCACCGGCGACCAGCACGGAAAGATGGTTAGTCCTCTGTTGCGATAGACCATCATCGGGTTACCTCGTTCCGAGAGTTCCCATTCTGTCAGCCCGAAATCCCCTTCGCTTTTCGACCGAAAAGCCAATCCAGAACCCCACAGCCATTCTCCGCCAATCACTGCCGGGACTGTGGTGGGCATCAGGGAAAGAGTGAAGAGTCAGCGACGCTTTGAGGGGCGGTCCAACGCCAACGTGGACCAACGCGGCCAATTTATTCTTCGTTGCACCAGATCCGCGCCTTCTGTCGGCCTTGTCGGGTCCGTGACACACAGTCTCTTTGTCGGATCCGTCACACACAGTCTTGTTTAGCCGATCCTTTGTCTTTGGCTAAATAGCTGTAAAGCAAGCACAAAGTTTTTTCTTCAGCTCGATCAGCCAAATTGGCACGAGTTTTGTGTCTCTTCGTTGAGGAGTGGCGGCAGCAACTGCCGACCAGCATTGATGGCGCGGTTAGCCGCGATGGATGAAACAAGAAGGAGATCTGCGTCAGACCGCATTCTGTGGGAAGGGCGCATCGCCGTCCACCAGAAAGCGACGCTCGCATTCCAGTCGACCTCGGCTAGAGGATTCTCGTTGTCCGCTGTGATTGGCCAACACGTGGTTCGCTTAGGCCCTGATGGATGGCCCCCTATGCAAGTCCTTGGCAACTGCGGTCGCCGGCGACCCCTCAGATTCTTCTGGAGAGACGATCATGTCCAAAGTGGCATTCATTTTCGGTACTCGTCCTGAGGCGATTAAATGCGCCCCAGTCATCAACGCAATGAAGCTCGACCGCAGGTTCGAGCCACTCGTTGTTTCCACGGGGCAGCATCGCGAGATGCTTGATATCACTTTACCGGAATTCGGTATTCGACCGGACATCGAACTAAACGTCATGCAACCTCGCCAGACCTTGTCGCAGGTCACACATCGAATACTGGAAATGCTCTCCGTGCAAATGGAACAATGGGGAATGGACGCGGTGATCGTTCATGGCGATACCGCGAGCACCCTGGCAGGCGCCCTGGCCGCCTTCCAGCACCGTATCCCCATCATCCATCTCGAGGCGGGCTTACGCAGCGGCAACATTGCATCACCATATCCAGAGGAGGCCAATCGGCGCCTCGTTGCCCAGATAACGGATCTCCACCTGGCGCCGACCATCCGGAGCAGCGAGAACCTTATCCGCGAAGGTGCCCGTGAGGATCGTATCACGGTCACCGGCAACACGGTCGTCGATGCACTTCATTGGGCGGCCGAAAATGCTCCCGCCTTCGCCGAGCCCGCACTTGCCGACCTCAAGAACGATACGCGGCGAATCGTGGTCGCCTCAGCACATCGACGCGAGTCGTGGGGTGCACCGATGCACGAGATCGCAAGAGCTCTGGTGCAGCTATCATCCCAGGAGAACGTGCGTGTCATCATCCCATTGCACAAGAACCTGGCAGTGCGCGAAGTCATGTTGCCCTATCTGATCAACCAGGCGAATATTACGGTGGTGGATCCGCTACCGTACCGGAATTTCTGCAGCCTTATGCTGCGCTCGGACATCATCATCTCGGACAGCAGCGGCGCAGAGGAAGAAGGCCCTTCACTCGGCAAACCGACGCTTGTTTTAAGGGACATCACCGAGCGGCCGGAGGCTGTCGAAGCTGGCACAGCGCGCCTTGTGGGCCGCAGCACCGCCCGCATCGTGAGTGAAGCGACCCGACTGCTGCGCGATCCGGACGAATATTCACGAATGGCCCGGCCCGTGGACGCCTACGGCGATGGAAAGGCGACAACTCGGGTTATCGATGCAATCGCGAGATATTTCGCTGCACAGACGGCACGCGAGGCGCGGCTGGTCAGCTGATGGGCACCAGATGTCAGCGGCGTGGCGCGCACCGATCTTTGGATTTCGCTGCGATCCACGCCCTCCCACGAACACCACCATGTCCCTGTCGGACGGACCGGACCGGGCGACGATGGCAAGAGAGGAAGCTCATGGCTAGGCGTAACAACCGGCGAGATCTCAATTTCTCCAACGCTGTGGTTGACGCCGAACTGATTGAGGGCGCTTCGTCATTCGCACTTCACGGGCGCAATATCGTCTTCAACATCGGTGATACCGTCGTTGAGATCGCTGGTAAGCCTCGGCAAACAATCCAGCCATTTTCATCGACCACGCTCATCGACGCGGTCATCGAGAACGCACAGGCAATGATTGTGATCCGTGTTCTCGAGACAGTAGGCGCCAGGGCGAGCACTCTAGGGTGGCCGCGATATGCGGAGACGATCACCGACCCGACCGCGGAAATTCTCGGACTGCCGCTCTACCGCTCATCGCAGGACGACCTTATTGAAATTCGTCTGAGCGGTGCAGCGGCAATGCTTGCCGGGAACCCGGAGACCGACGGCATGACTTTTGCCGCGAAAGCCAATCTTTGGTTTGCTCCGGAAGCGACGGACTGCCTGATCCACAATCTGCATCCATTCATCGAGACCCATGTGCAGATCATGGGAGTGGGACGGATGCAGAAGTTTCAGACGCAGCAGCGGGAAACACTGACCGAAGAAATCCTGATGGCTCCGGGCTTCGCCCAGCCATTCTTCGATTGCACAAGCGATAGTATTGGCGGGTTTCTCTACCCATGGCATCAGTATTACGCGGATACGGATTGCATGTGGCTAGCTTTGGAGCTTCATCCGTTCGCTGGATCGCATGATTGACGTCGGCTCCATCCACAACGGAGGTTGACCACTGCATTATGAAAGGACGTCAGTCGGAGAATGGCCGTGGCAGAGAGGAAGGTGATCCAGTCGATCGATCGCGCCGTGGTTTGGGACAGCATCCATCTATAGCAGCTCAATGTGCACACGGTTCGCTACGGCGCCTGGGAAAGGAAAGGAAAATGTCGATCTGCTTTCGGCCGGGACATGAACGTTCGTTTGGAACATATCCGCTCGAGGGCGAGGATTTGGAGAAGGCATTTGCCGCTGCGTACGAGGTCGGCTATCGATCATACGACACAGCTCAACTGTACGGAAACGAGGCCGACTTGGGCGCGGCCATCCGCCAGGCTAACGTCTCGACAGACGACCTTCTCATCACCACGAAAGTGCATCCCGAGAACTACACCGAGGAACAGTTCCTGAAATCGGTGGAGGCGAGTCTGAACGCTCTTGGCGTGTCGAAGGTCGCCCTTCTGCTCCTTCATTGGCCGGATCCGTCCGGGGACAATCGCAAGTCTCTCGCCCTACTTCGGGATGCGAAGCGTAAGGGACTCGCGACCGAGATCGGCGTCTCTAATTTCACGGCCTCAATGATGCGGGACGCGCAATCATTCACCAATGGCGAAATCGCGATCAACCAGGTTGAATTCCACCCGCTTCTCGATCAGTCAATTCTGCTCGACATGTCCTTTCAGACGGGCGTTCCGCTGGCTTCGTTCTCTTCGGTCGCGAGGGGGGAGGTTTTCAAATATCCGCAATTTGGCCAGATCGGCATAGCCTACGGAAAGTCGGCTGCGCAGGTGGTGTTGAGATGGATTCTGCAGAAAGGCGTCGCCGTCAATACAATGTCAACCAAGCCGGAAAACATGCGGTCGAACTTCGACGTCATGGATTTCGTTCTATCTAGCGTCGACATGAAGCGGATCGACGCTCTCACATGCACGAACTTCAGGTGCGTGGACAAGAACAAGGTGCCGTGGACGCCGGAATGGGATTGACCGATTGCATGAGTATGCCATGAGCAACCGCTCTCTGCTTCCTGTCTCTCTGCAAAATCTCCCTGCTCGGTCCCAAAGTTTTTTCTGCGTCATGAAGGTGGTCGAGACCGGCCGCTGTCATGCCGCCAGCATGGCGAACTGCTCGGCCAGGGAGGGATTTGGATTGAATGCGTACTTGCCTGTCGCTTGCGCATCATGTGAAGCATTTCGATCCCGGACAGGATGATGCTGGCGGTGGCCGGCGACTTGAAGGAGCATCGGCCGCACACGGCGATTGAATGCGCCGATGGTCCTGCTCGATCCTGTTGTTCAAGTATCGACTTTTCCTGATCGTGATCGGTTTGCACAGGCAAAAGGTCGTGTTAAGCGCCCATCAGACGCTGCAGGACCGGCTTATGAAGGAACTGCGCCTTCGCGGCATCAACACCATCGAGGCGGCCAACGCCTTTGCGCCGGCATTCATGGCGGACTTTAACGCACGTTTTCGCAAAGAACCACGCAACCCGAAGGACATGCGCCGCCCCGATCACGAGAATCTGGTCGGCGCCATGTGCCGCAAGGAGGTCCGCACGCTGTCTCAGGCCCTGACACTGCGCTACGACAAGGTGCTGTTCATTCTCGATCCGACCGATACCGCGAGGCGACTTGCCCGCAAAAAGGTCGTCGTCTGCGACTACCCCGATGGTCGCCTCGAGGTCATGCACGACGGCATTGCCCTGCCTCCTGTCCCGCCATCCCGATGTCTGCCTGGATACGAACTGAGTGGCCGGATCGTGAACTCGGTGGACGAAGGTTTCGACCTTGCCCTTCGCGCGATGGGGCGCCGTGGCCCAGTGCCAGGCTGATGGCGCTTTACATCGCTTCGCGCGGTTTAGCTTAATCAAGCTGTTTGGAAAGGAGCCGAACCCAACAAGCTCACGATGATCCGTATGCGCCGTGATGATAGATCAGCGCCGGGCCTGGCTCTCCGCTCACCACCTGCCGGACGCTGCCGAGGATCAGCGCGTGGCTGTGGCGAATAATCGTGTCCTCGACCGTACAGTCGACCGCGGCGAGCGCGCTGTCGAGTGCCAATGCGCCGCTTGTAAGGCTAGACCAGCGGGCTCCCTCGTAACGCGCCGCCCCCCTCAGGTCACCGCGTCCGGCGAAACGGTCGGCAATCGCCATCTGGTCGGCACGCAGCACATTCACGCAGAAATGCCCATGCCGGCTGATGGCTGCCCAGGTAGACGAGTTCAGGTTGATGCTCACAACCATCACCTCTGGTTCGACCGATAGGGAATGGGCGGTAGTAACGGTTGCGCCCGTCCGTTCGTCGCCAACACCTGCGGTCACCACGGAGACAGCTCCGGCCAAGTGTCGCATCGCAAATTTCAGGGGAATCCGGGTTTCCACTGGGGGAACGCGTTCGGTCAGTGTCATCTGGATAGCCTTATCGTGTTTGCAGCTTCATGACACCTTGTGGCGCAACGCCGTTTGATATCCAAGCCATTCGTCGATTTCAGCGGCGATGCGCTCGGCATGCGCGGTGACTTCGGGAATTCCCATCAATTCGCCAACGCTGCCGCGCGCCAGTGGCCCGCTGACGAAAATGCTGTCGGTCGGGCGCCCGGATGTGCCGACCGCACGGCCTTGACTGTCGGTCTCCAAACCAAGACCAATCGGGTCGAGCCGGACCAATCCCATCCGCTCGAGCGCCGCAATCGCTGTGTTGGTCCGCAAGACATCGGCGTGCGCCGGTCCGGTCGTCACGATCACACTGTCGAAAGCATCGACAACGAGGCTGCGTTGGCCACGCAGCCGCTGCCGCACGCGAATGCATCCGTCTGCCTGTTCGGCGCCGACAATCGATGCGGCGCGATAGGCAAGCCTGCCCTCGGCAACGCGGCGATCGAGCACGGCCGCGATCTGTGGCGCGATGCGGAAGCGATGCACATCCCACAGCGCACGAAGATGACGCACCACGCGGCGCTGCTCGGCTAGCGGCAAGGCCTGCCAGATGGCCTGTCCCCGACGCCGGACGGCATCAAGCACCGGGTGCCAGTCCCCTGACGCTTGGCATCATCGTGGCCCGGATGCGCCTTCCTCACCACACACAGCCTTCTTCAATGTGCCCCGCGCAGATGCCAACATTTCTGCAACCAAACCGCGTACCTGGCACGCCGATAGGTTGCTGCGGCGGATTTTCGCTGTTCGCAGCTGAACAATACCTATCAACCTTGTCATCGCACCTAGTCGCACGTAGAGGCCGTTCGAATTCTCATCGCTCCGCGCGATGTTTGGTCCGTCTGCCCAGAAGAGCGGAGCAAGCCATTGACACCCACGAAGTTGCTGATTGGGCAGATCGCTGTCGTATTCGCAATTGTCATTCTTGGCGTGTGGACTGCAACCCAATGGTGCGCCCACATGCTCTCCTATCAGCCGCCACTCGGCGCGCCATGGTTTGTCGCGGCGGCCTGGCCGGTCTACAAGCCGTGGAAACTGTTCGAATGGTGGTTTCAATTCGACGCCTATGCGCCTGAGGTTTTCGACAAGGCCGGCATGCTTGCTGGAGCCAGTGGGTTCCTAGGCTGTGCCGCCGCGATAGCTGGCTCCCTCTGGCGCGCGCGGCAGCGCGGATTGGTCACCACCTATGGTTCCTCACGGTGGGCCGCGACTCGGGAGATCGAGAAGGCAGGGCTGTTTCAGCCGGCCGGCGTTTTGCTTGGCGAACTGAAGGATCGCTATCTCCGCCATGACGGACCGGAACACGTCATGGCCTTTGCGCCGACACGTTCGGGCAAGGGCGTCGGACTCGTTGTTCCAACCCTTCTTTCCTGGACCGGCTCGGCCGTCATTCACGACATCAAAGGCGAGAACTGGCAGCTGACCTCCGGCTGGCGGTCGAAGTTCTCGTACTCCCTTTTGTTCAATCCCACCGATCCGAGATCGGCGCGGTACAACCCGCTGCTGGAAGTGCGCAAAGGTCCAGATGAGGTCCGCGACGTTCAGAACATCGCAGACATTCTCGTCGATCCGGAAGGCGCGCTGGAGCGGCGGAACCATTGGGAGAAGACCAGTCATTCACTCCTAGTTGGCGCCATCTTGCACGTGCTCTACGCCGAAGAGGAAAAGACGCTTGCCCGCGTCGCCACCTTCCTGTCGAACCCACAACGCTCATTTGTCGCGACACTGCAGCAGATGATGATGACCAACCACCTCGGCGCGGCGGACAAGCCTGAGGCCCATCCCGTTGTGGCGTCGGCGGCCCGTGAGGTGCTGAACAAATCAGAGAACGAGCGTTCAGGCGTTCTCTCGACCGCCATGTCGTTTCTCGGGCTCTATCGTGATCCAACCGTGGCCGCGGCAACATCGGCCTGCGACTGGCGCATTGCCGACCTTGTGGATGCCGAGCGACCGATGTCGCTCTATCTGGTCGTGCCGCCGTCGGATATCTCGCGCACCAAGCCACTGGTGCGATTGGTGCTCAATCAAATCGGCCGGCGGCTGACCGAGCGGCTGGAGGGCGATGCAAAGAAGAGCCGCAAGCATCAGCTCCTGATGATGCTGGATGAATTCCCGGCGCTCGGTCGGCTCGACTTCTTCGAGACTGCGCTCGCCTTCATGGCAGGCTACGGCATCCGCGCTTATCTGATCGCGCAATCGTTGAACCAAATCTCCAAGGCCTATGGCGAGAACAACGCCATTCTCGACAATTGCCATGTGCGGATTGCCTTTTCCTCCAATGACGAGCGCACGGCCAAGCGTATCTCGGACGCGCTCGGTACGGCGACGGAGCTCAGATCCATGCGCAACTATGCCGGCCATCGGCTGGCGCCCTGGCTTTCGCACGTCATGGTGAGCCGCCAGGAAACCGCACGGCCGTTGCTGACGCCGGGCGAGGTGATGCAGCTGCCGCAGGAAGACGAATTGATACTGGTTTCGGGGTTGCCGCCGATCCGCGCGAAGAAACTGCGCTATTACCAGGATCAGAATTTCACCGAACGGGTGCTGCCTTCGCCGGCGCTACGCGAGGGTCCCTACGCGGACTCCCCTGCGTCACGCCCGGACGATTGGGTCGGACAGGTGCGCGGCGTTGACCGCCGTCTTGCTGCCGAGGGCGACAGCACCGGCGCAGCAATCGAAGAGGACGGCGGTCTCCAGCAGCAGCGTCATCCAGGTCTGCCCGAAGATCATCCCCTCCTTGCCCAAGAGCCTGATCAGGAGGATTTGCTCAAGCCTGCTGACGATGATAGCGAGGCGGCTGCCGACCAACGCGTGATGGACCGGATTTCCACCGCAGCACGTGCGTACGGCCTCAACGAGGGAATGGGCGACGACAAGGACATCGTGCCCGGCTTCTGAACGGCGCTCAAAGGCAGAGCGCATCTCAGCGTAGATAACGGCCATAAGCAATTTGGGATGTCTGGCCGATGCTTGTTCCTGCCGCTGGCGCATCAGCGTCGGTCAGTTGGAACGAGCTTCATGAAGCCCCACCGCATTCGCCACCAGTTTCTGCTCGAACTCGAGTTGAGCAAGAGGCTGGATAAACTTAGTCGTGATCCCTCGGCCACCAAATCCGCGATCGTGGCAAAGGCGGTCGAGGCCTTCATCGAGCGGCGCGGTGAGAACGAGCTCGATCAGCGCTACGGTGTGAGGCTCGACCGTCTTTCCCGCGACCTCGGCCATGTCAGGCGCGATGTCGAGGTGATCCTGGAGAGCTTGGCGCTCTTCATCCGCTTTTCGATCACGCTTCATGCGCACACGCCGGTCCCGGACAGGGCGACGCAGGCGATTGCCCAGGAGCGTTTCGACAAATTTGTCGAACAGGTCGGCCACCAGCTCGCTTCTGGGAAACGGTCTCTTGGCAAAGACAATCGTGGGGGAGGGGAAGGATGAGTTCTCATCCAGAAGCCGAGCATCGCCGCCGCGCCATGCTGCGCACCGCCATGGGCCCGGCGATCACCGAAGCCCTTGCCGATCCGACCGTCATTGAGGTGATGGTCAATCCCGACGGTGCGCTGTGGCTCGACCGGTTGGGTGAAGGCCGGGGCGATACCAGCGTGCATATGCACCCGTCCGAGGCGGAACGCATCATTCGCCTGGTCGCGTCACACGTGCGCGACGAGGCGCATGCGGACAATCCGATTGTCAGTGCCGAACTTCCGTCGGGCGAGCGCTTTGAGGGTCTGCTGCCGCCGGTCGTGCTGGCGCCATGCTTCGCCATCCGAAAGCCTGCGGCAAAACTCTACACGTTGGCCGACTATGTCGCCGATGGCATCATGCTGCAGGTGCAGGCCGATGCCCTGAGGAAGGCGGTGCGCGAGCGGCGCAACATCCTGGTCGCCGGCGGCACGTCGTCGGGCAAGACAACACTTGCCAATGCGCTGCTGGCACAAGTCGCCGATTGCGACGAGCGGGTGATCCTGATCGAGGACACGCGCGAACTGCAATGCGCGGCGAAGGATTGCGTTGCCTTGAGGACGAGGCGGGGGTCGGTCACGCTCGCCGATCTCCTGCGCTCGACGCTGCGGCTCAGACCCGACCGCATCATCGTGGGCGAAGTCAGGGGCGCGGAGGCCCTGGACATGCTGAAGGCATGGAACACCGGGCATCCCGGCGGCATCGCCACGGTTCACGCCAATTCGGCGCGCTCCGCCCTCTACCGGATCGAGCAACTCGCCCAGGAAGCCGTCGTCACCGTTCCCCGCCGTCTCATAGCCGATGCCATCGATCTAATCGTGTTCATCGCCGGGCGCGGATCCTCGCGCCGCATCGACGCGATCGCCGAGGTCACCGGTCTCGACGGCAGCGGCGATTACGTCGTCGCCCCGCTCACGCTTTCGCAACTCCAGCAGCTTTGAAAGGTCACCTCATGCGCAAGAAGCTTCGCTTTCTTTCGTTCACCGCGCTCGCGTTTCTTATTACGGCCCCAGCTTACGCAGCGGGCTCCGGCATGCCATGGGAACAGCCGCTGCAGCAGATCCTGGAATCGGTGCAGGGACCGGTCGCCAAGATTGTCGCGGTGATCATCATCATCACCACCGGCCTGACGCTCGCCTTCGGCGACACGGCAGGCGGTTTCCGCCGGCTTATCCAGATCGTCTTCGGCCTGTCGATCGCCTTCGCGGCATCGAGCTTCTTTCTCTCCTTCTTCTCCTTCGGCGGCGGGGCACTCGTCTGATGGCCACCGGAGAGCAGCATATCGCAGGCTTCGAGGTTCCCGTTCACAGGGCATTGACCGAGCCGATCCTGCTGGGCGGCGCACCGCGAGCGGTGGCGATCCTCAATGGCACGGTGGCCGCGGCAATAGGCCTTGGCCTGCAGCAGTGGATTGCCGGGCTGGTGCTCTGGATCGCCGGCCACACGCTCGCGGTCTTTGCCGCTCGCCGCGATCCGGACTTCGCCGGCGTGCTTGTCCGTCATCTTCGCCTGAAGGGGTGGCTTGCATGCTGAACCTTTCGGAGTATCGCGGTAAGGCCGATCGGCTTGCCGATCATCTGCCTTGGGCCGCACTGGTCGCTCCGGGCATCGTTCTCAACAAGGACGGCAGCTTTCAACGGACCTTCCGGTTCCGCGGCCCCGATCTGGAAAGCGCGACGGAAGCCGAACTTGTCGGCATCTGCGCGCGGGCAAACAATGCGCTGAGAAGGCTTGGCTCCGGCTGGGCATTGTTCTTCGGAGCCGAGCGCGTCGAAGCGCTGGGCTATCCGAATTCGCGTTTTCCCGACGCGGCTTCATGGCTGGTCGATGAAGAACGGCGTGCGGCCTTCGAGGGCAAGGTCGAGCACTTCGAGAGCCGCGATTACCTGAGCTTGCTATTTATGCCGCCGCCAGACGCCCAAGCGCGGGCGGAAAGCGCACTCGTCGACTTTCGTCATTCCCAGGGCGTAAGAGACTGGCGCCAGGAACTGGCGCGATTTCGTGATGAGACCGACCGCGTCCTGGATCTCCTGTCGGGCTTTATGCCCGAAGTGCGCGCTCTCGATGATGCCGAGACGCTGACTTACCTACACGGCACAATCTCGCCCCGCCGCCATCCTGTCACCGTCCCGGAGACGCCGATATATCTCGATGGCGTGCTGGTCGATGCACCGCTCACCGGCGGCTTGGAGCCGATGCTAGGTGAGCAGCATCTGCGTACCCTTACCATTCTCGGCTTCCCGAGCCTCACCCGGCCCGGAATCTTGGATCCCCTTAACAATCAAGATTTCGCCTATCGCTGGATGACGCGCTTCATCCCGCTCGACAAGACGGAAGCCACCAAGACACTGACCCGGTTGCGGCGGCAGTGGTTTGCCAAGCGCAAATCGATCGTCGCGATCCTACGCGAAGTTGTGACCAACGAACCGGTCCCGCTCGTCGACAGCGATGCCGACAACAAGGCGCTCGACGCCGACGAAGCACTTCAGGCGTTGGGCGGCGATCATGTCGGCTTCGGCTATCTCACCACTACCGTGACGGTATGGGACGAGGATCGCCAAGCCGCCGCGGAGAAACTTCGCGCGGTCGAGCGCATCGTCAACGGACTCGGCTTCACCACAATCCGTGAAAGCGTCAATGCGGTCGAGGCGTGGCTCGGCTCGTTGCCCGGCCATGTCTATGCCAACATTCGCCAGCCGCTCATTCATACATTGAACCTTGCCCATCTCATGCCGCTATCGTCGGTTTGGGCCGGTCCGGCGACAAACGAGCATCTCGCGAAAGTCACCCGGATGGAGGCACCGTCGCTTCTTGTTGCCGAGACCAGCGGGTCGACCCCGTTTCGGCTTTCCACCCATGTCGACGATGTCGGTCACATGCTGATCGTCGGTCCAACTGGTGCCGGCAAGTCGGTTCTGCTTGCCCTCATCGCTCTGCAGTTCCGCCGCTATGCCGGCGCACAGGTTTATGTCTTCGACAAGGGCAACTCGGCCCGCGCGGCGACACTCGCCACGGGTGGAGAGCACCATGCGCTTGGTGCGGACGGTGCGCTTGCCTTCCAACCGCTGCGCAATGTCAACGACCAGGCTGTCCGCAGCTGGGCAGCCGAATGGATCGCCGGCCTCATCGCCCATGAGAATGTCACCGTCACGCCGGAGGTGAAGGAGGCAATCTGGTCGGCCCTCACCAGCCTTGCCACCGCGCCGGCGCAGGAACGCACGCTCACTGGGTTGTCGGTCCTGCTTCAGTCCAATGCGCTGAAATCCGCGTTGATGCCGTACACGCTCGATGGCCCGTTCGGGCGTCTGCTCGACGCCGATGACGATCGGCTGGCCTTGTCGGATGTGCAGTGCTTCGAGACCGAAGAGCTGATGCACAGCCAAGGCGCTGTGCTGCCGGTGCTCACCTATCTCTTCCATCGTCTCGAGGAGCGGTTCGACGGACGGCCGACGCTGCTGATGCTCGACGAGGCGTGGGTCTATCTCGACAACCCTCTCTTTGCCGCCCGCATCCGTGAATGGCTGAAGGTGCTGCGAAAGAAGAACGTGTCGGTCATCTTCGCCACGCAGTCGCTGGCTGACATTGCTGGCTCAACAATCGCGCCGGCGATTATCGAGAGCTGCCCCCAGCGCATTTTTCTTCCCAATGACCGTGCCGTGGAACCGCAGGCGCGGGTGGCCTATGAGCGATTTGGTCTGAACGAGCGGCAGATAGAACTGGTCGCCCGGGCGACGCCGAAGAGGCAATACTATCTGCAGTCGCGTCGCGGCAACCGGCTCTTCGAGCTCGGGCTCGGCCCGATCACGCTTGCGCTTTGCGGAGCCTCCGACCCGGCCACGCAGACCCTGATCGACAGGGTCCTGTCGGAGCACGGACAGGACAGCTTTGCCGCCCGGTTCCTGGGTGCGCGCGGCCTCGATTGGGCTGCCGAGCTTCTCCAGCAATTCCCTCAACCAGACAAGGAGCAATCGTCATGATGCGGCGCCGCCTTCTCACCAGCCTGATCACCGTTTCCCTAATCGCAAAACCGATGGCCGACTACGTCCAGCCGGCCCACGCCCTAATCGTGTTCGATCCGTCGAATTATGCGCAGAACGTGTTGACAGCGGCACGTTCCCTGGAGCAGATAAACAACCAGATCCAGTCGCTTCAGAACCAGGCGACCATGCTGCAGAACATGGCGCGCAACCTTCAGCACCTGGATTTCTCTTCCGTGGGCCAGCTCACAGGTTCGCTCCAACGGATCGACGGCCTGATGACCCAGGCCAGCGGCCTGAGCTTCGATCTCGACAAGCTTCAGAACCAGTGGCGTGTGCAATATCCGGAAAGCTACGACGCCACAATCGAGGTCAGCGATGTGGCGAGCGCCGCGCGCGAGCGCTGGCAAAACGCCATGCAGGCGTTCCGCCAAACCATGAGCGCGCAGTCGCAGATCGTGGAGAACGTGCGGGGCGACGGCGACCTGCTTACCGACCTAGTCAACCGCAGTCAGGGCGCGGCAGGTGCCCTTGAGGCAAGCCAGGCCACCAATCAGCTGATCGCGCTTTCGACCAAGCAGCAGATGCAGATCCAGACGCTGCTCGCGACCCAGTTCCGGGCTGAAGCCGAAGATGCTGCCCGCAAGGCGCAGTCCGAGGAAGCCGCCCGCGAGACGACGAAGCGTTTCCTGGGCACCGGTACGGCCTATCCCGGCAACTGATCAGCAGTTCTTCAAGACAACGAGGAAGGCGGCGACATGAATGACCTCGGCGTCATCGATCGCTTCATGGAGACTTTTACCCGCTATATTGATAGCGGGTTCGGTCTGCTTTCCGGCGACGTCGCCTTTCTCACCACCATCCTGATCGGTATCGACATCACGCTGGCAGGCCTGGTCTGGGGGTTCGGCGGCGAGCCCAATGTTCTTGGCCGGCTTGTCCGAAAAGTGCTCTATGTCGGCGCCTTCGCCTTCATCCTGAACAATTTTAAGAACCTCGCCGACATCATCTATCATTCCTTTGCCGGGCTCGGCATCAACGCATCGGCCGGCAATCTGTCCGCCGACAGTCTCCTGCGGCCAGGCCGCATTGCCGCGGCCGGCTTCGAGGGCGCCTGGCCGCTGCTCAATCAAGCGAGCCAGCTAGTCGGCTTCCCCGAGATCTTTGGCAACGCGCTGACCATCTTCGTGCTGCTTCTCGCCTGGTTCCTGGTCCTCATCGCCTTCTTCATTCTTTCCATCCAGCTCTTCATCACCATCCTGGAGTTCAAACTCACCACATTGGCCGGTTTTGTTCTAGTGCCTTTCGCGCTCTGGAACCGCTCGGCGTTTCTGGCCGAGCGCGTGCTCGGCAATGTGATCTCGTCGGGCATCAAAGTAATGGTGCTGGCCGTGATCGTCGGCATTGGCTCCACGCTCTTTGGCGAGTTCGTTTCCGCCCTGCAGGGCAAGGAGCCGGACCTGGCGGCGGCCATGTCTCAGGTGCTGGGTGCGCTGGCGCTGCTTGGGCTCGGCATTTTTGGGCCCGGGATTGCCTCGGGACTTGTCTCCGGCGCGCCGCAGCTTGGCGCGGGCGCAGCACTTGGAACAACGGCGGCTGCAGCCGGATCAACGCTCGTTGCCGGAGGCGCCGCGTTTGCCGCCACGGGCATGGCGGCCGGCGGTAGTCTTGGTGCAATCCGTGCCGGCACAGCTATGGGGTCGGCTGCTTCCACGGCCTGGCATATGGGCCGTGCAACAGCGCCTGACTCCGGCCTCTCCGGGGTAGCTGCTGGGCTGCAGGGTGTTGCGAGTGCCGCTGGCGGCGCCGCGATGCGGGGAATGCGATCCGCAGCAGAACCATTCCGCCGTAGTGCCGATGCCGGTCGCGAGGCTGCCTGGACAGCGACCGGCGGCACGCCGACCCGCTCGATGAACGGAAGTTCCCCCGCTGCGGATCCAGCCGCGGCGCCTGCATGGGCAAGGCGTCTGCGTTCCGAACAGACAGCCCGCGCCCATCGCCACGCCGCCACGCAAGCGGTGCGCGATGGCGATCGTGGCGGAAGCGGCGCCAACCCCTCTCTCAACGATAAGGAAGACTAGATGCTCTTCAAGCGACCTGTTCAGCGTTACGCGAAGACGCCCCACCCCGTCACACCATACCAGAAGGCCGCCCAACTTTGGGACGAGCGCATCGGCACAGCGCGCGTGCAGGCAAGGAACTGGCGCCTGATGGCCTTCGGCTGCCTCGCTCTGGCCACCGGGCTCTCTGGTGGACTCTTGTGGCAGTCGATGCAGGGCCGCGTCGTGCCCTATGTCGTCGAGGTAGATCGTTTCGGTGAAACACGGGCTGTCGCGCCGGCAATCCAAACCTACGAGCCCGACGATGCCCAGATTGCCTGGCATCTCGGCCATTTCATCCAGAACGTCCGTTCCATCTCCACCGATCCGGTGCTGGTGCGGCAGAACTGGCTCTCGGCCTACGACTTTGCCACCGACCGTGCAGCCCTCTTTCTCAATGAGTACGCTAAGGCCAATGACCCGTTCGGCAAGATCGGCACGCGCAGCGTCTCGGTGCAGGTGACGAGCGTGGTTCGAGCGTCCGACAGCTCCTTTCAAGTCAAATGGACCGAGCAGGTCTTTGAGCGCGGCAGCCTCGCCAGCACAACTCGTTGGACCGGGATCCTCACCATTGTGATCCGGCCGCCGAACAATGCCGATCAGCTGCGCAAAAACCCGCTCGGCGTCTTCATCAATGCCATCGACTGGTCGCGCGAGCTCGACAGTGCCGCGCAGACTTCCGTTCCCCCAAAGGAGCCCGCCAATGATAAATAGACTCTCGTCGCTCCGCACTGCGCTAATCCTCTCGGCGTTGGCTGCGGTCATCTCCGCCTGTGCCTCGAAGCCGGTGCCGCCGCCGCAGATTTCCTATGACCATGCTGACTTCAAGCCGGCGGCGATTGAGAAGGCGCCGGAGAAGCCCGTCAAAGTCGTGGAAGTGCCGAAACCGCTGCCGCTGCCCGGCCAGTTGCAGCCCGAGCCGGGCAAGGCTGCTGAAGACAGGCGCTCGCCTGAAGAACGTGTCGCCGATGCCAACAAGGCGGCGACGCAGCAACCCACCAAATATGGCTATGTGAATGCGGTGCAGGTTTACCCCTTTGCCGAAGGCGCGCTCTACCAGCTCTATGCCGCACCGGAGCGCGTCAGCGATATCGCTCTGCAGTCAGGCGAGAAACTCCAATCCGTGTCGGCCGGCGATACAGTGCGCTGGGTAATTGGCGACACCGTCAGTGGCTCCGGCGATGATCAGCGCACCCATGTGCTGGTGAAGCCCTTCGCGCCAGGACTTGCCACCAATCTGGTGATCACCACGGACCGGCGAAGCTATCACCTGCAGCTTCAAAGCACGGATAAGACCGCCATGGCGGCAATCTCCTGGACCTACAGCGAGGACCAGATCATCGCGCTACGCCGGCGCAATGCGCAGGCCGAGGCTGCTATGCCAGTGGCGTCGAATGTGGCTCTCGAAAATATTCGCTTCCGCTATTCGATTACCGGCGACATGCCGCCCTGGAGGCCGACGCGCGCGTTCGATGATGGCAGCAAGGTCTACATCGAGTTCCCGCGCCGCATTGATCAGGGCGAGGCCCCGCCGCTCTTCATCGTCGGTGCTGACGGGGACAACCAGCTCGTTAACTACCGCATACGGGGCAACTATTACATCGTCGATCGCCTCTTCGCCGCGGCCGAACTGCGCCTCGGCACCAAGCAGCAGCAGGTGGTGCGCATCACGAGGACCGACGGCAGGCAAGCGCCGCGGCGGATATTGCTCTTTTCGCGTTCCAGCAGGTGAGGGACGGCCCATGACGGATACTTCCCGCTCCGATGCTCCATCGAAACTCGATCCAGAACAGCTGCAGCTGCGAGCCTCGCCTCGCCGCGCTGTGCGCTTCAAGCGCGGCATTATTGTCGCCATTGCTGCTGTTGGTTCCGGGACCGTTCTAGGCGTCACCATGATGGCGCTGCAAGGACCGGCGCTGCGCATCAAAGAGCAGGCTGAAGAGCTTTACAACACTGAGCGGAAGCCAACCGCGGAGGCAATTGAAAGGTTGCCTAAGGACTATTCCGGGATCAAGCCCAAGCCTCCGGTGCTTGGACCACCGCTGCCCGGCGACCTCGGCCGCCCCATCCTTGAGCACCAACGCCAGCTGGGCATCGCGCCGGGCCAGGAGGTTTCGGCGGAGGAGCAGCGCCTTGCACAGCAGGCGATCGAGGCGCGCGAATCGCAAGTCTTCTTCCGGATCGAAAATCGACCCCGGCAAGCGGATGCCGCCGGCAACGGGCAGGGCGGGCGTCCACCCTTTGAGGCAACGGCTCCACAATCCGATGCCGCACGCGATTCAGCTTCCGTAGCACCGGCCGAGGGCGACCAAAACAATCAAGAGCGCAAGCTCGATTTTGTCAGCCAGCGGAACACAAGTGGAATCTATAATCTGCATGCACTGCAGACGCCGGCTTCGCCGTATCAGCTGATGGCCGGCAGCGTCATCGCAGCGAGCCTGATCACTGGCATCAATTCCGACTTGCCCGGCCTCGTCGTCGCGCAGGTCACCGAGAATGTGCACGACACAGTCACCGGCAGTACCTTGCTCATTCCGCAAGGCTCTCGCCTGATTGGCGCCTATGACAGCGTCGTGGCCTTTGGACAAAGGCGCGCGCTGCTGGTCTGGCAACGGATACTGCTGCCCGACGGCTCTTCGATCGAAATCGACAATCTGCCGGCAACAGACACTGCCGGCTATGCGGGGCTTGAGGACAAGGTGGATTTCCACACCTGGCAGCTGATCAAAGGCGTTGCGCTGGCCACGTTGCTAGGGGTCGGCACCGAGCTGAGCCTCGGGGAAGACGAAAGCGACCTCGTCAAAGCAATCCGCGAATCCGCTCAGCAGAACGTCAGTCAAGCTGGCCAGCGCATCACCGAGAAGAATCTCAATATGCAACCCACCATCACTGTCCGGCCCGGTTGGCCACTGCGCGTCATCGTGCGCAAGGATCTTGTGCTGCGGCCGTACCCGAATTGACTGGAGTCATCATGACCAATCTGAAACTCGGCAAACTTCCGGATCGGACACCTTCGAAGATCACCATAAGCGTAAGTGCAGACCTGAACCAAGCACTGAAGGACTATGCGGCGCTTTATCGTCAGACCTATGGCGAGTCCGAATCGGTAGCGGAACTGATCCCGTTCATGCTGGCGGAGTTCCTGGAAAGCGATCGAGCGTTTGCCAAGGCCAGAAAGGAAGGGCTCCCTGTCGTCGACATGTCAGAGAAATCGCGGCGGCAGGCAATTTCAGGGTCCGAATAAGTGACAGCGATCAGTGAATCCGAGGGGGCACCTTTCTAGGCGGGCAAATGCATTGAAGCAATTTGCCGGCGGCAAGCCGAAACATAGGGCACAATAGACGAGCTGATCTGCCCCGAACCAATGCCGGCTCTGCGCCTGATTGCAGCCGCTCCGGTGTCGGCGACCGGTTCCCAAAAGCGGACATCCGCCAGCCCTTGGCACCACGTTCGGACGGTAACGGACTTGGACGATACCTACTCTGAATTGGGCAAGATTGACCACGTCGCCCTTACTTGGCCCGCCAGCTTCTGGCCCTGGCGAGACCGGAGTAGGCACTGCCTGGAACTTGAGAGGGAGCTGGAAGCCAACGGGATTCTCAAGGTGAAACAGCGAACGAGCGCGATTCGCCGCCTGCTAAGACTGCGGCATTTACTGGCTAGCGAGACCTGGACGAAATTTGAATACCCCCCACGGCGAGGAAGCGTTCGCGGGGAAATCCGATCGACCGCATGTATTCTCCACCCGCAATACCCAGCATGGTTGCAGAAAGGCCGAGCCATTCGGCCACGAGACCTATTGTGGCCGCCAGGGCTCCGGAATCGCGCCATACCAAGCTCTCCGGATTGTTGTACGCCGCTGAGACCTTGTCCATGTCGGCCACGAACCGAAGCGTGCAGCCTGCGGCCCCCGGAAGCAGCTGGACCACCTCCGCCCGATTTAATGCCGCCGAGCCAGCGCGGTGGTTGAGCTCAGCGAACCCATGCCTGGGCAGGTACAGCCTCGGCTGCCCATCGTTTGCGCACATCTGGCAGACTATATGGATGCAGTGAAGCCCGCCCGCCGCTGGCGCTGGCCGCCGCTCAATCTCGATCCCGGCGCGTCCGACGCCGCCGTTCGTGACCGTTCTGGCCGAATGCCAGAGCACCGCCTCGATGTCCGACCAAGCAATATCACCCCCGACGCTTGATCGGCGGGCCTGCAGCATTTCCTGGAAGGCGTGCTCATGCGTTGGCTGCGGCGGGTCCAGCACCGATAGGGTGCAGTCGGGCGGGAGCCACGCAACCCATTTCCCTGCTGGCGTTCGAGGGTGGGGTTCGTCAGTGAGGAGTCCAGCCAAGGGCCTGCCATGTGTTGAAGTGCTTGGTGCAGCCGCGGCACCTGCCGCAAGCGTAGTTGCCGGTATGACAGGAATGCGCCCAGGCAAGCGTGCCCTGATCGATTCCCGATCGACGCACCAGCTCAACCGCATCGAGTTCGATGGCGGGCGCCTCGACGACTATCCCGCCCTCCTGCATGGCCATGAGCCGCGATGCCCGCTCCACGAACTCCGGCCGACCGTCGGCGTGGGCGCCATCGGTGGCCAGAGCGCCTATCAGCAGCCGCGACACGCCACGGCGCACCGCCGCCATTCCGGCCAGCGTGACGAGCAGTTGGTTCCGGAAGGGCCACCATTCCGACACTGGCGCCGCGGCGTCGGGCGCGGTACCGGCCATGTCGCCAGAACCCAGGGATGAGCAGTCGACCCGGATCACCTCGTGCGAGATGCCGAGTAGTTGGGCCACGTGGCCGGCGGCGTCGATCTCGGCTTCGGCCGGCTTCTGGCCGTAGTCGATGGTCAATGCGACGTCGGGCCGAAGCCACCATGCGATGCTCACAGAGTCCATCCCGCCCGACAGGAGCAAGGCGGTAGTCATCGCGGCAGTCTCCAGACAGCCTGGTAGATGGCGGTCGCGAAGTCGTTGGTCACCGTCGCTCCGGAGCCTACGAACATCTTGAGATCCTCCTCCCGCGAATTCTCGGCCAGCGCGACGACCGGTATGCCCTTGCGGATGGCGTAGCCCGCCTCAAAGACGGTCCCGGGGTCCATCCCGTTGACGATCGCCAGGAGCACGTCGCAGTCCTCGATGCCGGCGAGATCCGCCGGAGCGACGACCTCGGCCGCGCCGGGTCCGACCTCGTGGATGGGCGAGAATACCTGGGCACCTGCTTGCAGCAGGGCACGCCTGCTCTCCTCCACCAGCCAGCGCTGCCCGAGGTCGAAGAATGGCGCCGCCAAGTATATGCGGCCCGTACCCGGGCGCACCTGCTCGAACGGCATCGTGGCAAGCGTGGCGGAGTCCGGGGTGGGAAGGGCGCGGTGGCCGCAGTACCACGCGGTCGCCCGGGACGCGATGTCCGCCGCGTCATCGGGCGCCATGTCCTCCAGGGCCCACATTGCAGCGAACGTTGCGGAGAAGACGTCGCCGGATCCCAATTTCCAAACGCGCTCCGATCGATAGAGGGGGATTTCCCACGCCCCGTCCGGCGTGATTACCCGTGCGCCCAAGGCACCCATCTTCAGCACGACCACCTCGGCGCCGTCGTTCCGGAACAGCCAGTCGGCGCCGGCGCGAGGATCTTCCTCGCCCGTGATCGAGCGCATCTCGAGCCTGTTGAGCACCACTGCAAGCCTCTTGGCCGACGAGCCGTTGGCGGTGAACGCGGCAGCGCCGAAAGCGGATTGTGGATCGTAAACCGCGATGTTGGCGGCGACGACGGCATCGCCCTCGAGCATGCCGTAGCGGAGCACGACGTCGTCTTTGACGGCGAGCGGCGGTCGCTGGCCCATCAAGCCGATCGGCGGCGATATGACAGGGTCGCCAAGCGTATGTGCGTAGTCAAACAACACCAGGAAAGGCAGGTCCGTGGGTACCAACTCGAAGTCGGCGAGCTCGGCGAGGAGTTCGACTTCGCTCCGCGCCCGATCGCCCATGTAAGCGTGCAACCGCTTCCGCGAAGCCTTGACGGTGCCGAGTGCCTGGGCGGCGCGACCGGCGGATCCGAGGACGGCATCCCAGGTCGGTTGCAGGCAGCGCTCGCGGTAGATGCCGCCTACCACCGAAAGGCTGCGCATCAGACGGGAACCACCTCGACGGTGTAGACGCCGCCCGCGATGGCCAGCACCGTCGCCGTGTAGGCCACGCCACGTTGGACGATGCAGTTGATGACTTGCGTATAGCCCAGGAAAGTCAGGGAGCCGCCGATTCGTCCCATCGCGTCACGGACGACAAGGGTGCTGGTAGTGCCGGTGGGGACGACGTCGACGGTGAGAACGGTACCGATGGACACGGGCCCCAGCACGGAAGGCTTGGGGCTGTTGATGGGGGCGTTGTAGGTCTGGCCGCAGGTGTCCGGCCCCCCTCCGATTCCCGGACTCAGATCGTCCCTGCTCGAGCCGCCACCTCCGGACATGCTGTCTTCCCCCTGCTGCGTCCTCCAGTTGAACTCGGATTCGACGCTGGCCGCAAGCCCGCGAATGACGGGCCGATCGATCGCATGGTTCGCCACATCAGTGCATCGAGCAAGGAAGCGCGTAGGCCAGCAGCGCGGCAGAACCCGATGAAACGGGATTCGAGGCCCGCGTAGTCCCTCGCAGGCGTCGCACCGCCGCCGAATATTCCCATATGGACGCACGCCCGCACGATGTGGATATCGAGTATCGCGACCTCGTCGCTCGCCCGGCGGTTCCGGACAACCCAAGATGCCGTTTTGGGGCCGATCCCCGGCAGCCGCGTCAGTGCGTCCCTGAGCGAGATGTCGTCCAGCGCGGCCTCGTCGATATCGGCGATCCTCGCGAGGCACTCTCCCAGTTGTCGCGACCTTTGCCTGGCGAAGCGATACCGGACCAACCTGTCGCCAACTTTCAGAGGCATCGTGAGCATGGCCTCAATCGCACCGACGTCAACGACGGCAGTGCTACGCATCGCTTGCCGCACCCTCCCATATGCCGCGAGACCGACTTCAGCGGGCGCACCGTACCCACCGAGCAGGCAGGCGGCAACTTCCTCCGCTAGGGTGTCGCCAAGGCCGAACGCCTCACCGCCCGCCAATTCCTGCATCCAGGCCTGTGCGGCCCAGAACGCAGGGGTCAACGCTTCTTCAAACCGGCCCCAAGCCACTCCCGGGACCACGGACTCCGCAGGATCGGGCAGGAAGCGTCTCACGGGTGTGCCGTTGTGGAGGGAGATGACGTGTTGCATAAATTGTCCCGAAGAATTATGCATTATATTCATTTCGTGAAACACAGGTCAATGCAATCGACGGATATCATCGATACCGTGAACGCCGTCCTAAGGAGCACTCGCACTCGACAGCGCGAGTTGGCAGAGTTCTGCCGCGTCACCCAAGGGCATGTGAGCAAGGTTCTTTCGCGCAAGGTGCCGCCTTCCGCCGGGCTCGAGGCCGACCTCGCTGACTGGCTCGTGAAGGCGGACAGCACGGCAACTGCGTCCGGTTCGGAGTTGGAGGAGGCCATGAGCCGCCTGCGCAACGCGCCGGAGGAGCATCGAATGCATATTCTGCATATTCTTAACAACCTTTCGGCTCTCGTATGATAGAGAGGGCGCGAAAGGGATTCGGCGGCGAGAATCGTCAGGCACGCGATCCGTGGCCCGGTGCCGCAAGTGCCAGGCTGTCGCAGTACCGTCTTTTGCTTGTGCAAAAAGCTGCGGTCGATTTGTCGCTTGCAAAGGGAGTGTTTACCGTCCCAAGTGTAAAACCAATGAGCAGCGAGACCTGATGACCATGTTGGATCCCAAGCGCCGATGATCCATTCCGGAAACCTGTCTCACCTCGCCCCGCCTGACTTCCGCAAGGACGCCACGCTGGACCGACTGGCCGAGAGGTTCAACGTCGCCCAGTTCGTGAGCTTCTCGCCGTCGCCCTCGGGACCCCGGCAGGAATACTGCCGGCTGGCCGGATTGCCGGCCAACCACCAATTCGCCACCGCCTCGGAAGCCGTGCAGGCGCTGTTCGAACGGAGCGGGGAAGGAACGGTCAACATTCGCACCTTCAGCGAAGCGTCTTCGCAGAGCCGCGAGTTCCTCTATGCGCTGCAGGACTCTGAGGCCGTTCTGACCGCCCTGGCCCGTTTCGCGGCGGACGGAAGCTTCGCCATAGTTAATGAGACCATCGACGTGTCCGATGGCGGCGTCTCCGGCGTGATCCTCGATGATGTCGTGGAGTTCCGTCCCGACGCGACGCCCCGTGGCGTCGAGAGGGAAGGTTTTGCCTCCCTCCCTGCCCCGTGGGCCAACGCCGCCTTCCAAACCGTCTTTGGATTCGGGCCCGAGCTCGCCCATGGCGAGGCGGCCCGCCTCGAGTTCAGCCTCCACCCCGCACCGCGGGGTTACCGGCAGTCGCACGTTCTCTATTGGGAGTTTGGTGCCCACGAAACCCTGCCCGGCAATCGGGTGGACGTTCGGTGGCCCAACGATTTCTCCCGGATGATGGGCGACAAAGCGTTCGGCCTGCTCGTCGCGCACCTGGCTGGTTTTCCGGTTCCACGGAGCACGGTAATTGGCCGGCGCTTGGCCCCATTTGCTTTCGGCACGCCGACCGGGTCCAAGGAGATTTGGACCAGGACGTGTCCGGTGGAACAGGTACCGGGCAAGTTCACCACCTCGCGAGGATGGTTGGACCCCTTCTCCCTACTGTCGAGGGAGGATCCCGACGGCAGCGCGATCGTATCCGTGCTGGCCCAGGAGGCCGTGCCGGCCGTCTGGTCGGGCGCAGCGGTGCAGGGTGCGGACCGCATCCTCTATGTTGAAGGCGCCCGCGGCACCGGCGAGGACTTCATGCAGGGCACTACGCCGCCGATGGCCCTTCCGGATATAGTGGTGGCGACCGTCAAGGCCACGCACGCCCGCCTCGTCGCCGCGCTGGGCGACGTACGCTTCGAGTGGGCGTTCGACGGCGAGCAGGTCTGGGTCATGCAACTTCACCGTGGCGCTAGCCGTTCGGCCGGCTCGATCATCGTTCCGGGCGAGGCGGACGGATGGGCAGTATTCGACGTGTCGGAGGGTCTCGAATCGTTGCGGCTGCGGGTACAGTCGCTTCCGATCGGGCACGGGCTCCTGCTGCGGGGCGAAGTCGGTCTGACGAGCCACATAGCCGACGTCGCACGAAAGGCCGGGGTACCTACGCGCATGATTCGGGCGGACGATGCATAGCCAAGGCCGTCGAAATAGAACATAATGAGAACATCCAGGGTCCAACGTTGGGTCGACAAACAAGCAGGAGAGATAGAATGGCAAACTTCCAGGCTGTCGTGCACGCAAGGCAGGAGGCGAAGCGGGAACTGAGCACTCTGCGGGAGACGGTACGGATCCTGGCCGAGCAGCGTGCGCAGGAGAAGAAGGCGCAGGATGATGCCAAAGATGGACAGCAGCACGGCCACGTTAATCAGCCGGCCTAGACCATGTACACCGATGCGGACCGCAGCCGAGAAGTAGTCCCCGAGAAGGACGGCCACGACAAAAAGTGGCGCGACGAGTTCGGCCGAGATTACGGGCGGATAATCCATTCCGCAAGCTTCCGCCGGCAACAGGGCAAGACCCAGGTCTTCCCAAGCAGGGAGTCGGACTTCTTCCGCAACCGGCTCACCCACTCTCTGGAAGTGGCGCAGATCGCTCAGGGCATCGCCGAGCGCATCAACTACGACTACGACAAGGATCTCGGCGGCAAGATCGATCCAAGGCTTTGCGCGACCGCCGGGCTCGTGCACGACATCGGTCACCCGCCGTTCGGCCACAACGGCGAGAGCGCGCTCGACAAGGCAATGCAACGCTACGGCGGCTTCGAGGGGAACGCGCAGACCCTCAGAATCCTGACGCGCCTTGAGAAGAAGTTGCGGTACGCCGAACCTTTGGCGGGGGACGATAGGGCAGGGCTCAATCTCTGCCATCGGACCATCGCGGCCACTCTGAAGTACGACAACGAGATACCCGCCATCCGGAAGGCGGCGGACGGTTTTGTCAAAGGCTACTACGGCTCGGAGAAAATTATCGTCGACCGGGTCAAGGCATCGGCGCTCAACGGCTACGTCCTCGGTCCTGAGGAGAAATTCTGCACGATCGAATGCAGCATCATGGATCTGGCGGACGACATCGCCTACTCGGTCTACGACCTCGAGGACTGCTTCAAAGTCGGGTTCCTGTCCCCTGCGGAGATGCTGGCCTCGGACGACGCTTTGCTCAGCGCGGTAGCGAAAAGGGCCTCGAAGCCGATGAAGCGGACGGTGACCATCAATGAGATACAGGCTGTCTTCATGGAGATATTCTCCGAGATAATAGAGCAGCCGGCGGAGGATGCGGATTCGCCGCTCGACGGCATCGTGATAGAAGACGACATCGCCCAACAAGCGAAGCGCGACGAGAGCCTGCTGACATTCGCCGAGGCGTACCGCACCTCCAAGGTCATGAGCGAGGACGGCTACAAGAGGACAGAATTCTCATCGGAGCTCGTACACCAGTTCATCTCGGGGGCCGAACTCAAAGCCCACAAAGAGTGCCCATCGCTCAGCCAGGTATACCTTCCGGAGAAGCTCATGCTCCGCAAGGAGGTGTTGAAGCAGTACACATTTGTGGCTGCGATCTATGCGCCGCGCGTGAAGCTTGGTGAATACCGGGGCTACGACCTCGTCACCGACATCTTCAAGGCCCTGATGGGAGACCGGGGTGACTTGTTGATGCCCGCCGATGTCCGGGGCCGCATTCGGAAAGCGCCTAATGTAAGCGTCAAAGCACGTGAGGTCTGCGACTTCGTCGCCGGCATGACGGACAGGTACGCGATGGAGTTCTGGGCGCGCCTTAACTCCGATGCCGCTGAAAGCATGTTCAAACCGATATAACCTGTGCTCCATTAGTCTGCGTGGAGCCTGGTTCCCGCGTCAGCGCCGCGCCGAAGCGGTAGGTGTCGGGCCCGTAGTGCTTTGGGGCCTTACCGCTTGGCTCGATCTCGATGGTTCCGACCGACCAGCCTGGCGGGGTGTGTGAACGGGCGGCCGGTCGTCCAGCCCAAACGGGTAGCCATTGCTATGGATTGGAAGGCAGCCCCGCTGCCGGCGGGTTTTTCGCTTTACGAGGTACCAGCCTTTTGATTCCGGGATCTCAGCGGTCCTGAGAACCCAGCTCTCCCGCTGACCTTAGCTGCGTTGCCTCAGGCAGACATTCTCAACATCAGCAAAGCCCGAGAGCGGTGTTTGTGAATTTGATGTACCAAAGTCCGCTACGGAGTCGGAACCCGCAGATAAAAGAGGTCCGCGCGTCCGACAGCTATTCGATCCTCGACACCCAGAAGCAGTCGGTCGGGTACCGGCCCCATTTTTGACATTAAGTCAGACGGTCCCGCAATGCGCCGACGACAATTCTTTCTCTGAGATGCCTCAGTTGGCTCCACTTTGCATTCTGCTGGAGCTTCGTCGAAGAACATTCCTGCCGCTAACCCAAAGGTTATCGTGGAATTTTGCTAGCCACTCTCTTTGACAAGCAGCTTGGTTTCAATCGCTCCTTGAGGATAGGTTCTTCCTTCAACTTTAGTTGGCGACGCTCTTGATGCCAGATGCGACCGCTGCGTTATCAGCGGATTGGGTTATGCTGTTGAAAAGGACACACGCACTTTCTTTTTTGCGGAAATTGAACCCTAAGCAGGATTTGTCGTTTGCACATTGCAGTATGCAGTCTGGATATCGGAGCGGAGAGGTCCAATAGGCGTTGCCAGAAATTTCCGTTTTTGTGGCGAACACCAAATTCGAGTAGCGCAAATTGCTCTCGACCACTTTTTTTGCGGCCATGATCGACTCTTCGCTTTTGACCAGTAGCGATGCGTCCCCTTTCATGAAACAAGCTCGAAATTTTGTGTTATAAGTAACCGCTAGACACCTGAAGTCGGTGTCGCAGGCGGTTTGACACTGCTCAGAACTCACGTTCCTAATTGGCATATCCGGCAGGTCGTTTCCGATCGCGTCCCACCCGGACACGACAACAAATCCACTATCTGGATCGACCTCTGTCGCAGGAGTTTCTGCGGGGACAGTTGCGGCCTGCTCTCGTGACGAGTCAGGAATGATGTCTGAAGACGCAAATGTGCGACCATCCAGCCACGCGCATCTTGTTGCAAGATCGACGGCGGATGAATCATTAAGGCCGACCAACTGAAGCGTCTGAGCACCAGCGCCAGGCCCGGCTGGTGGCGCTGTCGGGGCAGAACGAGCTGCCAATGATACATTTACGTCTACGCCGTTCACACTCCGCCGAGAGTAACACCACGCTCGGTCCCAGGTTTGGTCGTTCTCATCCTTGAAGTGGTGACCTGTGATTAACTCCCAAGTGGTGCCTTGGAACTCGACGTTCTTGGTGGCGAACTTGTTGAAGTCGACGGTCACCACGTCAGGCTTGGTAGGGACGTCAGCCTGAGGCGCCTGCTCCTGAGTTGGCTTTGGAGTTGGAACAGGAATAGGCGGCTCATCTTTTGGGGAGGTGAGATCGCTTGGCTGCTCTATGGTCGGCAAAGCCGCCGGCTCCGGCAAGGTTTTGTCCCATAGACCAAGATTCATGCCTAGCCCAATCCCGACCGCCGCCACTGCAATGGCTCCGCCAGTCGCCATTCGGCGAAAGGCGGTCGCCCGGGCTGTCTTCTCTTGGGCCGCGGCTTGAGCCTGCAAGGTTGGAATCGCTGACCTTTTGACGGCGAGATCGACGGCTTGCTCGAGCAGGGTGGTGTTATGCCGGACGAGCACTTTTGCGACCCTTCATTGATACCGTCACGAGGTCTGAGACCTCAGGCGGCAAATCCTGGTCGAGGGCCTTGCGAAGGACTTCGGGATCATCGGTGAAGAGCGGAACATAGAGGATCTCTTTGACCACCTTTTCCACAGGCACCTCAACCCGCTTCTCAACCTCTTTCTCGACCATAACTTCGACTGGTACCTTAATCGTTCGAATTCGGCGCCACCGCCAACTCAGAAGCATTCTGCGGAGCAGCCTGGAAGTCTTGCTGTCTGAATTGTCCTCTTCTCGGGCGGCAATGCGCTGGAGCGCTAGAGCGACCATTGCCGTAATTGGTCCCGCGAGCGCGGCAATGAGCGCGAGCGAGCCGAACCAAATCACAGAGATTATTCCGGCCTGTGCCTCAGTCACCAGTTCAGGTTTGCTGCCGTACCACCGTGAGGCAATACGGCGGACCTGATCTGTCCGCGCCATTGGGATCCGCTCCTTGGCCAAGGCGCTGAGGGCTTTGGCAATCTGGTCCTGTCTGACCTGGTTTTGCGCCGAGGTGTTTGCCTTGTTGGCTTCTGCCGCCTGGGCATCTGCGAGCCGTTTGCCCGCTTCATCCAATCGACGCTGCCAAGCCGCGGCATCACTATCGCGCGTTTGCTCCAGAGACGAACGCCTATCGACAAGCTTCTGCCTCTGGTCAGTAGTCATAGGAGGGCTATTTGCCCGCAAACGATCGAAATTTTCGCGCAGCGCAGCAATCTCTTGATCGAGCGGGTCAATCTGAGTGTCGAACTTGGTGATAATTTTCGTGCGGGGGTTGGCAAGTTTAGCCACTTCCGATTCTAGCCTGCGTGCCGAGTCGCTGTCCCCTGAATCGCGCGCCATCTTGATACGTTCAACAAAGCTGTCGCGTTGGCGCTCAAACTGATCGACAGCCTCTTTAACTTCGCGATCACGCTGTTGAATCAGCGCCGATCGAACCGCGTTTTTCTCCTCCACTTGATCGCGAACACGCGAGGCTTCTGGGGTAAGGGCTGTCGTTCCCTCCAATTCCGCATTGGCCTCGGCAATTTGCGACTGAAAGGTCGCACGCGATTTTTCCGCAAGAGAAGTCAGCTGCTCAATTTCGGAACGGGCTTGATCGACCTGATCGGCTCTTCGACCAAGTTCGTCAGCAGAGGCGAGCTTTGTCGCTTCCTGCTCAAGGGCATCAATCTTGTTTACGAGCTCCTCATAACGCAGCTGACGCAATGCGCCTGCCCTCTCCATCCCCATAAAGACAGTTTCGAAAGTGATGCCTGCAAGAACCAGGAGGAAGACCAAGATTATGGGCTTCCAGAGCCAAGACGCGCTGAAAAGCAGTGTAGCTATCGGTATCTTGGTGAGCTCCGCGATTGCCACCATGAGAAAGGGTGCACTGGCGAGCGTCAAATCCATTGCAGTGACAGACTCGCTTGCAGAAAACGCTTGTACGCCTAATGCTACACCTGTCGTAAGACCAATCGCTGCGGCCGCAATCTCTAGGGCCCAGGCACCACGGTAGGTCCACTGGCCATAGCTTGCCAGCTTTTGACTCATCACAGTCTGCATTTTACTCGCCCCCCCCCCGACAGGGCGACATCACGCCTTGATCGCCTGGCAGCATACACTTAACGGTTTTGAAAGTCTTAGTTAAGGCGTCTTCTCTCTATTGTCGCAATAACTTTTTCTGCCCTTCAGATATAGAATACCTCGTCAAAAAATGGGGTTAGCAGACCGCGCCGCCCATGCATGGTCTTCGTTAGATCGGTGTAAGCGGAAAGCCGAACAGGCCGTAGCGCGCATTTCAGCTAGCAGAGTGTTTCGCATGGGATCCCATCCTTGTCGCGATCGAGTTTTCCGCCCCATGAGCAGTTTTGCAGGTACCAGTTGGCTTCGTCGCAGGAACCGATCTGCTTGCACGTTCTCCGCGGCTCGCAAGAATAGCCGCTCTGCGCGACCAGCTTACGGCTGATGATGCCCAGTGGGCGGCTCGACGGCGCCGCGCCGTCGGCGTGCGCAGCGCGCCATTCCCAGGGTGCCTGAAACGTCCCGGCCCACAGGCCGATCTTTGAGGCTTGGGCTTGCGCCTGCTGCCCCGCATAGGCGCCCTGGCTGTAGTGAGGCCAATCCAGCGCCTGGCCGTGCTGGACCATCCAGGCGGCCACGCCCGTGCCGTCGGCGCGCCGACAATCGCCGACAAAGCGGTGGTAGCGATCCCACGTCACGAATGTGCATTCGAGCGGCCTCGACGCGGCCAGGAAAGTGTCCAGCGCTTCGGCCGATCGCCGGCCGCAAGGATACTCGGCGCCATTCGCATCGCGGCACAGCTGTCGGCTCTCTGGCGCGTCGATGCCGTTGAAGCGGACGCGCTGGCCGTGGATTTCGATCGTATCGCCGTCAATGACGGATGCGACACCGGTAAGCAAGGCGGGCGCCGCCCTTCGTGGGCTGGCCTTTGATGCATCGTCGCTGCGTTGCGCGCCCGACGGCGCCAGGAAGGCAGCCACTGCCGCCGCTGCCGTAAGACTGAGCATTGCCGGCACGCTCGCAAGTTGGCGCCGCCACAGCTTGGCACCGGTGGGTCTCTGCCACCGATTGGATCGATATTTGCGGTATGGCCTGCTCATCCGCTACGCCGACCAGCCCGGCCATGCGCTGTCGACCATGGGCAGGCCGGCGCAATAGTAATCGTCAACGAACCGCCCGGTGGACCGGTCGCGGCAGCGCCAGATAACGTTGTAGTTCTGGCCATAGAATTGGTCCCACGCGACGCCATAGATTTGTGGTGGCGGTGGCCGGTAATATGTTCCGCCTCCATAGCCGTTGTTGGCAGCGACACCCACAGCTGCGCCGCCGACAGCCGCGACCGCTATTCCTGTCGCGACAGCATTGTCGGTTTTCACAAGCCTGGTGCACTTCTCTGCTGTTGCGCGCCTGCGCACTAGAAGGGCCGCTACCCGACTACGATACTGTTCGTCCGTGCTGCTGGCGAGAACGTGACATAGCGCAACGGTATTCATTGCCGTGAGATCGCTGTCCGACACGACAGTGCTCGTAGAGCAGCCGCTGACGCACAGGGCTGCACTTGCGATGAGTGCTCCAATTTTCATGTGAATTCCCCCAAACAAATATTGGGGCGAGTCCGACCTAGAAGTCCAGAGTTTTGTTTTTCACATTGCTACGATTCACAGCATGCTGCGGCTAGCTGGCATCCACTGCAACCAACTCTTCCGCCGGTCGTTGACTGATGCTGGGTTGATCTCAGCCACTCCAGAACTTGCCCGCTGGCTCAAAACCGGCGGGCTTTTTTTCCGCGACGCCGGAAGGCTCTATCTCGCCGCATGTTGTGGTACATCGGCACGCCGTCATCGGGCCGTGCCGTTGACCAAGGTGGTCCCTCCGCCATGGTCGGCCGGCGCAGCCTTGACCGTCCGCGCGGGCCATCCCAATCAAGCCCGCTGGCTTCGGTCGGCGGCTTTTTATTTGATCCCCGGCGCCGTCGGCTTGGATCTAGATCCTCGCCAGTGCCGGATTTGAAGGTAAGCTGCGGCGGTATGATCGCACTTCGCGCGGGACGGACCATTGGTGTGCAGCAAGAGCGCCGAGTTCATTCGGCCAAGATTCTGCACTAGGCCGAGGTAGGTGAAGGCAGATAGCTATCCGGTAATCGCTGAGATATTGGAGATAATGTTCCCCCATGGAGGTGTGTACCAGTATTATAAGTTTCCAAACTTCATGTACGAACGCCGTGGACGAGCTGCTGTGTGCGCTTGCCGTAAATCGCTTCCGCGAGTTCACAGTCGGAGGTTGGCTAGGACCATAACGCGAGAGCTTCAACGGCCCCCTTCGCGATGAACTCCTCAACGAGACGCGGTTCACGTCCCTGGCCCAGGCCCGCGCGAGGCTCAATGTATGGCGCGCCGATTACAACGGCGCGCGTCCGCACTCGCACATCGGATGGCAGACACCCAACGAATGTGCATCGACCTTCAACCCGCGACGGTCGCTCGCGCTGCGCAACGTGAAACGCTCCGCGCCAGCACCCGTCGCGTCCACTGGCCATCAGGGCAAATCCACCCGCGGAAACGAACTCAAGACTGGATAAAATTTGGGGGAAACGTCAGGGCGGCCATAACTTTGCAGTCTTCAGACGCGAGGCGGCGTACAACAGCGCTGCCCACCATGCTTGTGGCCCGCGACCCACACACGGCTTTTCCCTTCAGATCGTACATTATGCTTCCTTCATTATTACCGATGTCTGCATGACCTTGAGGTCTTCCCGCACCATTTCCGCGGCAAGCTCGCGCACGGATGTTTCATGCACCCAGCCGAGCTTCTCCTTCGCCTTGGTGGCGTCGCCCAGGAGAAGATCGACTTCCGTGGGGCGAAAGTAGCGTGGGTCTACCTGGACTAGGCATCTGCCGGTCTCGACATCATAGCCCTTTTCGTCGACTCCCTCACCACGCCATTCGAGCTCGACGCCGACATCTTCGAAAACCCATTCGACGAATTGGCGGACAGGGGTCGTCTTGCCCGTCGCCAGCACGTAATCATCCGGTTGATCCTGCTGCATCATCATCCACATACCACGCACGTACTCACGCGCATGGCCCCAATCGCGTTGAGCATCGAGATTGCCGAGATAAAGCTTGTCCTGCTTGCCGAGGTAGATAGCAGCGGCGGCGCGGGTGATCTTGCGCGTCACAAAAGTTTCGCCGCGCAGTGGGCTTTCATGATTGAAGAGAATGCCGTTGGAAGCATGGATACCATAGGCCTCGCGATAGTTGACCACGATCCAGTAGGCGTAGAGCTTGGCGGCGGCGTAAGGGCTGCGCGGATAAAAGGGCGTTGTTTCGTTCTGCGGTACGGATTGCACGAGGCCGTAGAGCTCTGAAGTCGAGGCCTGATAGAAGCGGGTCTTGTCCTTCAGACCGAGGAGGCGGATCGCCTCAAGAAGTCGCAATGTTCCGATACCGTCGGCGTTTGCTGTGTATTCCGGCGTTTCGAACGACACCTGGACATGGCTCTGAGCGGCCAAGTTGTAAATCTCGTCTGGCTGGGATTCCTGAACTACTCGGATGAGATTAGTCGCATCAGTGAGGTCACCGTAATGCAAAATTAGGCGCGGATCGGGATCGTGCGGGTCTTGGTAGATGTCTTCGATGCGACCCGTGTTGAAGGAAGAGGAACGTCGCTTAATCCCATGAACGATGTAGCCTTTTTCCAGCAGAAGACGCGTGAGATAGGCACCATCCTGTCCCGTTATGCCCGTAACCAGAGCAACTTTCCTGTTCTCGCTCATTTTCTTCCTGCTCTATGGTAGTTGAAGTTTCGAATCTGGCTCGCCACACCGCCAGCAAACTGCGGCCCGCCTCATACCCTATGGTAGGATTTCGACAGATGCGGCGCGGAGCTCGTCATTGACAGTGTCAGCCAGCGAGCACACCTGCTCCTGCTTGGAGGCATAGCAAAACAGAGTCTCGCCGCTAACCTGCCTAAGTCGCACATGCGGCCTGAGTGCCGAACTCAGCTCACGGGGTGAGCGATATAGATTTCAATCACGTCGCACCCGATTTGCTCATCAATCAGCGAGTTAGGACGCCCTTCTGGGATTCTACATCCGTTCTCAAGCACGCACAGTCGATTGCATAGCCGCTCCGCTTCTTCCACGAAGTTGGTGGCCAGTAGAATCGTATTGCCCTGCGCCAGCAGGGCACGTAGCCGTTCCCAGATAAAATGGCGAGCATGTGGGTCCAAGCCACACTAGAACTCCAACATCCCTCTTTTGCGCTGACCAAGTAATCTTTGCCTGCTTCAGCATCTTCTAATGGAAATTGTTTTGATCAGTGAAATCGATTGTTTGGATGAGGTGCATCCATAAAATGGATTGTTTGACAGGGCAGCGCGGCACCATCGGCGGCACAAAGTCGTGGGCGCGAGGTTTCGCTCCGCGCGAAGACAAAGTTCGTGGCAGTCGGGGGCTTCGGGCGAACCGCACATCTGAGACGGCGGCGAAAAGCCGGATAGGGCATTACGTATCGACCTCCAAGAAATTTCGGGCGCGCTAGCCCGAAAACGGTGGCTGGGCTTCAACGATGGGCGGGACGAGGCGACCATCAAACTGTGTTTCATACTGTAGGCGATCGCAGTGCGGCGAATTTGAACGGCCGCCTTTGCCAGCCCTCGCCATCGCATCCGGCTACAGGTGCCGAAGATCTTCTCGATCCGAGTACAAATTCTGTGGATCGGTTGGTTCCAGGCGTCGAGCTTTCGGCCTCGTCGCGCCCCCACATAGCGGTTGCGACGATGCGCGGCCTTCCACCCTTGGCGCGCACCGCGTCGCCGAGATGATTGCCTCGGTAGGCGCCGTCGGCAAACACTTCGCCGGGATTGTCGGGCAGAGCATCAGGAACGGCGTTGCCGTCCTCGGTGTGGGCGCCGTGACGGCGATCTCCTCGACAAGGGCCGTATCGGCGTAGGCACCGAAATGGGCTTTGAAGCAATGAAACGCTGGTCGGCGCTTGTACTTGACCCAATGGCCCTCTTCATCATCTTCGCTGGCCGAGGCGATGATCGCCGCATCGACAGGCGTGCCGATCTTCACCTGGATCGCTGAACTGGCGGGGGATCTCGGCGAACAACAGGGTCATGAACCTCAAGGGCCTGTCGAAAACGGACGAGAGCGGGTTCGCACAGGTGTCGGCTCTGACACCGAGAACCCGCAGAACCGTCGGAACGATCCTCCACATGGCTGCAGACGCCAAAATTCCTCTCTCGGCCATCGTCGCACAGCATCGCGTGCCAGTCGCTCAGTCCAGCCGGCTCGAAAGCTATCCGGCAGGAGTTGCGCCATGTTGGCGCACTTGAAAGCGTCAGAGGGCGCCGTGTCGCATCTTTCGATGGGAGCGGACGCCATGATGGCCATAAATGACGTGGATGGCCTGCGCCTGACATTCGACGGCTGGCGGGTCCTGCACATCCGTCCTTCAGGAAACGCCCGCAAATGACATGTTACGTTGAGGCAGTTAAGAATTGGACTTGAAAAAGGGACTTTGTGGACTGCCTCGACCGGCTGTTTCGCTTAGCAAAGCGCGGCCCCACGTCAGCAGAGGCTCATGGTCAAGGAACGCCTTAGTATCCATCACATGGATGGGCCACATTCACGCAATCAATTTTACACATGTCGCCGGGCGCATTAGAGAACGCTGAATTTAAACCGGAAGCGAGTGTACCCGGCGTCAAGATTTGCGAGCGTCACAGAGATAAGGATAGGCAGTGCTGAGGGAGCTCTTCTGCCCCACGCGCAGCCTCTACCAAATCGCCCGGCGTAACGGTCGACTAGTATCGATTAGAGATCCCAAGCCAGATGCAACCTCGTCTCTGAAACGAGATTTCCGAAAATGCAGGTCAGTGGATTGGTAAAGCGCAGGTTCGTCGTCTCTCAGAGGCGTACGGGGTTCGGTGATTGTCTGTGGTCGCTGGCGGCCGCTTGGCGCTACGCTCAGCGGTCGGGACGAACGCTAGCCGTCGACTGGCGCGGGTCCTGCTATCTCGACCAACCCTTCGCAAATGCCTTTCCGGTGTTCTTCCAACCGATCAATGACATCGCTGGCGTACCGGCTATTTGCGACGACCGGATCAACGACTTTTCCTTCCCGGGTCCATTCTTCCCGGAGTGGTGGAATAGGCCAGCGATCGACTGCCTTTACCGCCCAGATGAGCAGATTTTCCAAGAGCGCGACGAGTTGGGCGAGCTCTTTCAGGCCGAACACGATGTCGAAGCGAACACAGTAGTGTGTGACGCTTGCTTGATGTGGCGCTGCGATGAGGATGCCGAGCGGCAGGTCTTCCAGAGTGTCAAGCCTCGGTCTGAAATTCAAACACGCATAGATGCCATTTACCAAGAATGTTTTGAGGGGCACAGCATCATCGGGGTTCATGTTCGACATGGTAACGGTGAAGACATCATGGACCATGCGCCCTACTGGGCCGATCCGGAGTTCGCCGTTCGACAAGTGTGCACTGCGGTTGATAAGGCTAAAGCGTTACCGCACCCCAAGCCTGTGCGGCTGTTCTTGTGCACGGACAGCGCGCAAATCCTGGATCACCTGTCGGCCAGGTTTCCCGATCTTCTCACCGTCCCCAAGCATTTCCGATCCGATCAAGACGGCCCCTTACACACTGCAGCACTTGGGATGGACGGCGCAATTTCCGCCCTCGTTGAGATGTATCTTCTCGGGCGCTGCGATACTGTAATTCGGTTTCCTCCGACGAGCGCCTTTACACGATATGCACGCCTTTTCGTACCACGCGTAATTGAGTTCGATCTGAAGGAGCCAAGTCGTTTGATTTTGATAGAAGACAGCCAAAGAATCTCTGGTCTCAGTTAAGACCCGTCACCTGCACAATTCGGCGAATGCAACCAACAGGCATAGTTGAATGTCCATTTCTCATCGAGGCCATGGAAGCGTCGTACGATACCGATAGCGTCGTCGTCTGAGGCCGTTCGGCAACGCGCCAGAACTTCGCTGTTACTCGGAGGCCGCAGACCAAGCCAGAGCGACGGCGATCGTGACGCTAACGCTCGAGAGGGCGCGGGCAATCACTCCAGAGACGAAATCGAGGTTGTTATATGAAAGTGGTTCCCGTCATCATCAGCGGCGGAGCCGGATCGCGGCTATGGCCCGCCTCAAGGCAATCGCACCCTAAACCTTTCCTCAAAGTGGCAGACGGGCATTCACTGATGCAGCACACTGTGTTGCGCGTCGGTTCGATAAAGGGCGTAGTGGAACTCGTCGCCGTGACATCTGGGGAACACCTCTTCCTTACCAAGGACGAGTTCGACGAACTAGATTCCGTGGTCCTGCCACGCACCTTTCTGCTCGAGCCTGAAGGCCGGGATACGGCCGCAGCCGTTGCGGCAGCCGCCATCCATGCCAAGGCAACGCAAGGCCCTGACGCGATTCTATGCGTCTTCCCAGCCGATCACATGGTTGGCAACCTGCCTGCATTTTTAGACGTCATGTGCCGGGCCATCGAACATGCGAAGCTCGGGCGGATCGCCACATTGGGCATCACCCCAACCAGACCGGACACGGCATTCGGCTATATCGAAGCGGATGGTGAGAAAGTCGTCCGTTTCGTTGAAAAACCGGATCTGGACACAGCCAAAGCCTATGTTGCGTCCAAGCGCTTCTTCTGGAACGCCGGCATTTTCTGCTTTAGCGCACAAACCATGCTCGACGAGATGGCATCGCATTGCCCCGCGGTGATCCAGGCCGTCTCCGACAGCTACGAGAACGGCCGCTTCAGTCAAGGCGAAGGCTTTGCCAAAATCGAACTCGCGCCTGAGCATTTCGGCTCCGCCCCGCGAATCTCGCTCGACCACGCTGTCATGGAGAAGACGAACAAACTTGCCGTGGTTGCCTGCGACATGGATTGGAACGACATCGGATCCTGGAACGCAATGGCCGATTTGATCGCCGCCGACGAAAGCGGGAACAGGATACGCGGCGATGTGCATATGGTCGACACGACCGGCAGCTATGTGAGCTCCGACAAGCGCGTCATCGGCACGGTCGGTGTCAGCGATCTGGTGATCGTCGATTCCCCGGACGCTTTGCTTGTCGCATCCCGCGACCGCGTTCAGGACGTCAAGAAGCTGTTCGAGGGCCTCAAGGCTTCAGGACATGAAGCTCACCTGGTCCACAGCACGGTACACCGGCCGTGGGGTACCTACACGGTTCTTGAGGAAGGCGAGCGCTTCAAGATCAAACGCATCGAGGTGAAGCCCGGTCGGCGGCTGAGCCTGCAGATGCACTATCATCGTTCGGAGCACTGGGTCGTGGTCAGCGGCTCCGCGAAAATCGTCAATGGCGAGCAGGAGTTGTTCCTGGCGACAAACGAATCAGCCTACATCCCCTGCGGCCATAAGCATCGGCTGGAGAACCCAGGCAGAATTGACCTAGTGATCATTGAAGTGCAGAGCGGCGATTATCTCGGCGAGGATGATATCGTTCGCTTCGACGACGTATATGGTCGAACGTAGATTTCACCCGCATGACGAGAACGGTCAACGTGTCGCTGACTAATTACCACTAGGAAGGCCGTCTGCCCACTCAGGACCGGATGCTTGTGGAATCGGGAATTGACCAACGCAGCGGCGAAGGACCGCAATCGGCATCAGGGGTGGGACAAATCAACCGGAAAAGACCGGAGAGCATAGTAACGCAACACAGTCCCACTGTCGAATAGCCTTTGATATTTCTGACTTTCCAAGCACCCTCAGGGCCCACCAAAATTATATCAATGGCTTATGGCCGACTTTGCTCTGAAGTGGGCCAAATCGACCTCGCTATCCCCGCAGCACTCAGTTTGATTGTTTTCGCATGAAAACGAGCAAGGACAGGGGAAGGCGATCTTGTGCGGCTTCTATGTCCAATCTTGCTCCTCTTCGTCGTCAGGTTGTGTGCAGCCACATAGCGCGGCTATCGCGAGGCTGGAAGGCCTCCGATCGATAGGTGCGGCGAACGGCGGCAACGAGGTGCGAATAGGATGGCTGAGCGTATGATCGAGAATACCGCAGCTGCGGTCTAGCGCGAAATGCAGCGTCTGTGACTCATCGGTCATTGCAGCGCGATGAACCGGAAATCATGACCTAAGCCGCCCTTCATCAGCCCACCAGCGCCCAGAAGAAGGCGAAGATCCGTCACAATGCCTACCTGTACCAAGGCTTCAAGCAGTTCACCGCGAATGTGAAGACCGCCAGCCATTGCTTCTTCATTTTCGGCCATTCGCTCGCTACGAATGACGACCACGTCCTTAACCGCATAGCGCGTGGCAAGTTTCGCAAGCTCTGTGTTGGCATCTATGGTGAACCAGCATCCGCGCATAACCAGCGGATCATGAACCACGCGAACGAGCTAGCGGTGCAGCGCAACGAAAAATCGCCGCTTGATGTCGTCTTTTATGATGCTGGTACAGTTCATGTCTGGGGTTTAGGCTTAGAAGCGGAATGACTGCCAACCAGGTCATCGAGCCGGAAACTGACCGGCCGGTCGGCCCAAAAATGACATTCAGTTGCCTCCAGCCTTTCGACACGAGCCACTTCACGATCTCGCGATCGCCAGCTAGCGGCTTGTTGCTCGAGCTGCGCGATCCTAGTCTGTGGTCGCTATGCCTCAGCAAGAAGAGTCCGGTTCCTAGCCGGGCGGAGGCGCAACGAGATAGCCAGCTCAGGACAAGGAGAGCAAGCCATGGTCGCTTTTACCCTCAATGGCGAGGCGCGAACACTCGACGTCGATCCAGAGATGCCGCTGCTCTGGGCGATCCGTGACAGCATCGGACTCACAGGAACGAAATTCGGTTGCGGCCTTGCCCAGTGCGGCGCTTGCACGGTTCACGTTAACGGCATGCCGACGCGCTCGTGCCAGACCGCAGTCGGCGACATCGAAGGAGCCTCGATCACCACCATTGAGGGCGTGTCGGGCAAGATCGGCGAAACGGTCCAGGCCGTGTGGGCCGAGTTCGACGTACCTCAATGCGGCTATTGCCAGTCTGGCCAGATCATGTCGGCCGTGGCCCTCCTGACAGAGACGCCGAAGCCGACGGACGATGATATTGATTCGGCGATGAGCGGCAATCTCTGCCGCTGCGCCACCTATCATCGCATCCGCGCGGCCATCCACGAGACCGCCAACCGGCTGGAGACCTGAGGCATGTTGCAGTTTCTCCCGAAGCATAATGCCGTGGGGCCCACGCGCCGCCAGTTCCTCCTCGGCACGGCCGTCACCACCGCGGGCCTCGCCGTGGGCTACCGGCTAATGATGGCCGCGCCCGCCAACGCACAAACGACGCCTGCAGCGGTCCAGGCGAACCCCTTCCAGACCTATGTCGAGATCACACCGGAGAACCGAATCGTCATCCACTCGTCGCAGTTCGAGATGGGACAAGGCTCCTATTTCGGCATCGCCACCCTGGTTATGGAAGAGCTCGACGGCGCCTGGGCGCAGGTCCACGTGGTCGGCGGATATGGCAATACCGCGCTCTACGGCAATCTCGCCTGGGGCGGGGCCGCGCAGGGAACCGGTGGCTCCACGTCGATGAGCTCGTCGTGGGAGCGCTACCGCAAGGCGGGTGCTGCCGCACGGGCCATGCTGGTGGCGGCCGCGGCGCAGCGGTGGGACGTGCCAGCCGGCGAGATCACAGTCGCTTCCGGGGTCGTGTCGCACGCCTCAGGGATGCAGGCGCGCTTCGGTGACCTGGCTGAAGCCGCAGCGGGAATGCCGGTTCCCGACGACGTGCCGCTAAAGCCGCGCGACAAGTGGGCCCAGATCGGATCGGACAGCCTCAAGCGCTACGATTCCGCCGGCAAGACCAATGGCGCGCAGACCTACACGATCGACCTCAAGATGGATGGACTCAATACGGCCGTTATGATCCATCCGCCGAAGTTCGGCGCTGAGATCGAGAGCTTCGACGCCTCCAAAGCCAAGGCACTCGACGGCATTGTCGATGTCGTCCAGACGCCGCGCGGCATTGCCGTGGTCGGCAGGGACATGTGGACGGCGCTCAAGGGCCGCGATCTCGTGGAGGTGACCTGGAACGAAGAGAAGGCCGAAAGGCGCGGCACGGCCGAGATCATGGCCGAATACACTAAGGCAGCAGACGATCCGGGCGCGGCCACCGCGCGCGACGACGGTAACACTCCCGCAGCGTTGGCCAGTGCTGAGAAAGTCATCCAAGGGCACTACGAATTCCCCTATCTTGTCCATGCTTCGATCGAGCCACTCAACGCGGCCGCCCGAATCAACGAAGACGGCACCATCGACGTCTGGGGCGGACACCAGATGCCCGACCTTTATCAGGCGGCTGCCGCTCAAGTAGGCGGCACCACGCCGGACAAGGTGAGGCTGCACGTGATGAAGACCGGCGGCAGCTTCGGCCGCCGAGCGGTCTCGGACGCAGATCTCATTATCGAAGCTGTTTCCACAGCGCGTGCACTGGGACCCGGCAAGCCGGTGAAGGTGCAGTGGACCCGCGAGAACGACATGCGGGGTGGGCGGTACCGGCCGGTCTATGTGCACGCAGTCAAGGCGGGGCTCGACAAGGAAGGCAATGTCGTCGCTCTCCATGACCACATCGTGGGCCAATCGATCGCGGGCGGTTCGCCCTTTGCGGCGATGATCGAGAACGGCATCGATCCGACCTCCGTGGAGGGCGCCACCAACCTGCCCTATGCGATCCCGAACCTGAAGGTCGAGCTGACCACGACGGACGTGAACATCCCAGTGCTGTGGTGGCGTTCGGTAGGCTCCACCCACACCGCTTATGCAATGGAAACCCTGATCGATGAGCTCGCCGCCGCTGCGAACCGTGATCCGGTCGACTTCCGCTTGTCGATGCTCGGTCACCATCCACGGCATGCCGGCGTGCTGAAATTGGCTGCTGAGAAGGCAGGCTGGGACAAGCCTCTGCCGGAAGGCCATTTCCGCGGCGTGGCCCTGCATGAAAGCCTCTCGACCTATGTCGCCGAGGTGGTGGAGATCACCTTCAACGATGGAAATGATTTCAAAGTCGACCGCGTCGTCTGCGCGGTAGATTGCGGCACCGCGATAAATCCTGACCAGATCCGCGCTCAGATGGAGGGCGGTATCGGCTTCGGGCTAGGCGCGATCCTCCAGGAGGAGCTGACCCTGACGGGCGGTGTCGTAGACCAAGAGAACTACGACACCTATATGCCGCTCAGGATCGAGCAGATGCCGCGCGTCGAGGTGCACATTGTGCCGTCCGACGAGCCGCCCACGGGCGTTGGCGAGCCGGGTGTGCCGCCGATCGGCCCGGCCGTCGCCAACGCGCTACGGGCGGCGACGGGCAAGACGATCCGCAAGCTGCCGATCATAAAGAACTTGTCAGCATAGCCGGGAATGACACCATGAAAACGGCCGGATGAAGATCGCGGTCGTAGGTCGTTTTTGAACGCCTCCTGACAGGCGATCACCTCCATTCGCAATTTCCGGCGGCTGCCCGGTCCAATATCCGGTTTAGAGACGGTAACCCGTGTTCTGAACGACCGCAGACGGTCGTTGGTGCTGGTAGCACTAAAGAACCGCTTTCGAGACGCAAACGCCGCACGCAAATGTCTCGAAAGGGTCACGCTAGAGACTTTGTACCACCTAGTTGCATGTCTGCTATCGCTTTCTGGGCGCGAGAAGCGGCCGGTCCTCTGACGGCCCCATAACAGGACATTGATGTCTTCGCGCTGAGCGTCAGCAGTTGGCGCTACCGCGACCCTTCTCAGGAAGGCTGCACACCGACGCGATCTTCCTTTCGCCTTGCGCAAACCTCCCTTCCGAGTGAGGCGTTCAGTGCGTCGGCTTGGTGGACTGAGGCACTTCTGAGTGGGACAACAACATTGAAAAACATTGGAAAAGATTTGAATGCTCTGAAGTCCCACTGATCTCTTACCAATTGATTTTTATGGCTTTCTGAATACCCTCCGGGCCCACCATAACCATTGATTTTATTGAAGAAAATACGCCTCGGCCCAAAACGTTTGGGCCCATTATGGGCCCAAAAAAGGGCGGCCGATATGCCACCCTCCACTTGGTCGGGTTGATTCACTCATTTGATGACGCGCAGGGGTATCCGTTGCTTCATGGCGTCGCGTTTCGCTTCCCGCTCGTTAATGGCGCGGGCGATATCGACAGCCATCCGTTTCTTATTGGCCTCTCGCACATACTCGTCTGTTACCGTCATTGAAGAATGCCCCATCGCCTCCATGATAGCGCGCGCTTGGATGTTGCATTCGGCGAGATACGTGCCGAAGGTACGGCGCAGCCCGTGCAAGGTGTAGCCCTCCGGGATGCCGGCCTGCTTGTTCCAATGTGCCATCATGCCGGTGAGGCTCTTTTCGGAGAACGGACGCCCATAGGCGTTCTTCAATACCGTGCCACCCTTAGAGCGATCTAATGGCACTAAAGCTTGCGCCAGCTTGTCCACAACCGGGATGAACATCTCGCTCCCGCCATGACGGTTGCGATTTTTCTGCTGTCGGAAGTCGAAGGCTTCGATTGTTTCCAAGGAGCCATCGAACAATTCGATCTCCTCGAAGACCAAGTCGTCCCATTCCAGTGAGGCGATATCGCCGCGTCGGTTGCCGAGCCAGAAACCGAGCGCATAGCAGGTGCGCGGCGCTGAGCCGATTGGATGGTGCGCCTCGAACTTTTCACGAATGGCGATCGGCCAGGCGGGATTGGCAGTCGATTTGGGAATGCGGACGCGGATCGACAGCGAGGGATCGTCCTGCGGTTTGATCCATTTCTCAACTTCGATCGCCACCCACAGGAGCTTCTTGATTGCCACCAGCAGGTGCTTGGCAACCGTCCGGTTGGTGGCAAAGACGCTTTCGATAATCGCACGCAGATGGTCGGCATCGAGATGTTCCACCGGCGTATTGCGCCAAGTCAGCGGATAGGCAGGATCGACCTGCATCTGAAGGAAGCGCTCAATAAGCCGAGCATTCTTCTGCTGCGTCGCTTCATCGAAGTCCAGCCATTCCATCGTCGCTTCAAGTCGGCGCGCAGCATGACCAAATGTCTTTGGCAACGCCCGACCGGGCAAGTCAATGATGACGGCCTTTTGACCTTGGCCTTGCGTTGCCTGTTCATAGGCGCCTTCGAACTCAGGATCGCCTGGTGCGCCAGGAAGCCGAATTTCGGGCATTCCTTTGCCGCGATAGCGATAGACGAGCTTTCCGTTCTTGATGCGCGACGAAACGCCGGGGTAGCGGACATCTTTAAATGGCCTGACCATTAAATCTCCCTTTGAGTTTTCCGCTGCCGTTGCTCCACAGGCGGGGAATCCTCCAGCATTGCCTGAAGCGAAAGGGTCTTGCTTTCTATAGCAACGCGCAGGAGTACCGGGTAAGGGAAGCCCCGACCTTGCTCTATGCCTTCAAAAGTGCGTTTCGGTATTCCCAAGACCTTGGCTGCACTCTCCGCGGTGAATCCTCCCTTCGCCCGCCAGGCTTTCACTTCTCGCGCGAGCTTTTCATTGTCGTTCACGTCATCTCTTTCGCTCAGGCGATGACTGTACTACGCCTGCAGCGTATACGCAATGTGCGTAGTTGCTTATCTCCTTGTCGGCTCTCGTTTGCTCCGCTCCAATAGTTGTTTGAGACCATTGTCTTTGTCTGGCAGGGCGGAGAAAGCGATATCGAGCGCCACACGATCCCAGATCGCGCGACTGTTGACGTGCTTAGGCCTCGGCATGCGGCCGTCAGCAACCATGTCATCGAATAGTGTCGATCCGACACCGACATAGCGCGCTGCTTCCTCACGAGAGAGGCCGCGGGGTGGGTACGAAAGCGCGTCAGTCTTCATAGACGCGGCCTCGAGAACGTCGGTACTGAAACAGCACAACGATATCAAATCCAGTCGGTTGACTGTTTCGACAAGCCTCGGTCCCGATAAACGGGGCCATCTTGCACTCGGCACAACAAATCCACATCCCGCACCATCCGGTAATGAAGAGATCGTGTTGCCCTAGATAAGAGATGCTGCGTGGTGCGGAAGCTGCTTGGCCGGCTCGTTCGGGAAAGGCGAGTAGCGACGTGCAAATCGGACAGGGTAAGATGCGGCAGAATGTTTCGGTGCTGACGTCGGGGGTTCAAGTCGTTAGAGGCTGTTGAAGGTGCGTTCGGCGGCGATATCGACTATGCCATGCTGATCAAGCTCTATGGCACTTCGCCTGACAGCGCCAAGGGCCGCTATAGCCCCGCCGAATGCACTGGCGCGCGGAAAGAACGGATCGAAGGAAATCCTGACATCAAGCATGTCAGCACGTCATTTGCGGAACGCCAGAACCTGACCATGCGGATGCACATGCGCCGCTTCACTCGCCTGACCAATGGCTTTTCCAAGAAGGTGGAGGCTCACGCCAATGCGGTGGCGTTGCATTTCATGTACTACAATTTTGTTCGCATCCATGCCACGTTGCGCATGACGCCTGCGATGGCCACTGCCGTCACTGACAAGCTTTGGGAGATTGGTGACATCGTTGCGCTGATCGAAGCGAGAGAAGCCGAGAAACCGGCTATTCGCGGCCCTTACAAAAAGAGCCTTTCAAGCTAGCCGTCGCCTTCGGACGTTGGCTCATACTGCTTAGCGGAACGCATGGGAGGGAAGGATGCGTGTCACAAGCCTGTTTTTCCTATTAGCCGGTCTCACGATGCCAATTGCAGCCTTCGCTCAAGGCGAAGTATCGGTCGAACGAGGGTTGCAGGTATCAATCATCGGCGGGTGTCACGATTGCCATACCGAAGGCTACCGGGAAACAGAAGGCAAGATTGATCCTGAAAAGGCTTTAATGGGCAACTCGGTCGGTTGGCGCGGTCCTTGGGGCACGACCTATGCGACCAATCTTCGGATAGATGCTTCGGTAATGACCGAGCGTGGATTTGTAGGGATGCTGAAGCGCATTAGAACGTCTCCACCGATGCCTTGGTACAATCTTCGAGCGATGGACGAGAGCGATATGCAATCGCTCTATCAATACATTAGGTCGCTCGGCAAACACGGGAAGCCGGCCCCCAGTCGCATTCGCCCTGATAAGGAACCGACGACGCCATACGTTCAACTTGTGCCACCCCAAATGCCGAAGAACTGACAAATATGCCCAGAGCTGAGCGAAGAACGGCGCCCCGGCAAAAAGCGCAGCGTCAGATTTCAAACTGACCCACTACCCGGAATTCTCTTCACTAGACATCCGGCTCCCGTTTGAGGACTATTGGTCCAATCGGGCTGCGATACGTCCATGAATTTAGGGAAATGGCTGCAGAGCCTCGGTCTTGTTCAATATGAAGCTTCGTTCCGTGAGAACGGGATAGACAGCGAAGTGCTGCCTGACCTTACGGACGCCGACCTGGAAAAGATCGGCGTGCTTCTCGGGCATCGCAAGCGGTTGCTGAAGGCAATCGAACGCCTTGGTGCGCGGCAATTGGAACCCGAGCCCATAGAGCCGACGACGCCGCATGTCGACACAGCTGAGCGACGTCAGATTACAGTTATGTTCTGCGATCTCGTCGGGTCGACGCAAATGTCGACACGGCTGGATCCGGAGGAGATGCGCAACGTACTGCGCGCTTACCAAGAAGCCTGCTCCGTCATCATCGCCCGGTACGGGGGTTTTGTTGCGAAGTTCATGGGTGACGGCGTGTTGGCCTATTTCGGCTATCCGCTTGCCCATGAAGACGACGCGGAGCGTTCCGTGCGTGCCGCTCTGGAGATCGTAGCTGCGGTTGCCACGATTGAAACGGCGGCAGCAGGCACACTCCAGGCGCGCGTCGGAATTGCGACTGGCCTGGTGGTGGTGGGGGACGTGATCGGCCATGGTGCATCGCGCGAGCATGCGGTGGTCGGCGATACGCCGAATCTCGCGGCCCGGCTTCAGGGTCTGGCCAACGCAGGCCGCATCGTCATCGCGTCTTCGACGCGCCTACTACTTGGCGAGGTATTCGAGCTCAAGGCCTTGGGCGTCCACGTCATCAAAGGCTTTGATGCTCCGGTTTCGGCCTGGGAGGTCCTCCGCGAGACGGAGAACGTCAATCGGTTCGAGGCGTCCCGGTCGAACGCGCCCCTGGTGGGACGTGATCAGGAAGTGGCGTTGCTTGCCGACCGCTGGAGCGACGCGTGCGGGGGGAAGGCCAAGTAGTGTTGCTGACCGGCGAGGCAGGCATCGGCAAGTCACGCCTGTTGGAGGCACTGCGCGAACGGATCGTGGGTCAACCTTATGGCCTTGTGCGTTACCAGTGTTCTCCGCACCATCGCAACGTCTCGATGTATCCGGTCGTCCGACAGATATCATCTTCGCTGGGTCTTAGGTCCGGCGAGCCGCCGACAGCGCAAATCGAAAGGCTCGAAGCTTTAATCGCCCGCTCGGGCCTCGGTGGCCGGGGCGTCGCATCCTATCTCGCCTCGCTTCTGTCGATCTCGACCGAAGGACACTTTCAGGACCTCGGAGTAGTGCCGAGCGAGGCAAAGGAGCAGACGATTGCCGCGTTGATTGAGCTGTTCGCCGGGCTGACGCGAGAGGCGCCCGTGTTTGCCGTGCTGGAGGACGCGCACTGGATAGACCCCACCTCGCTGGATTTCTTCAGCGGCATCGTCGAGCGAGTACCGGGATTGCGGGCGCTGTTAATAGTGACCTCTCGCCCGGAGTTTACAAATCCCTGGGTCGGTCAAGGCCATGTGACAGGGCTGGCGCTCAACCGATTCGGACGGCGTCACGCTGCAGCCATGATCGATCGCATCACCGGCGGCAAGGAGATTCCTGCAGAAGTGCAAAGCGCGATAATCTCTAAGACTGACGGCGTTCCCTTATTCGTTGAGGAGCTGACCAAGGCGGTCCTTGAATCGGGGCAACTGCGCGAGCAAAGCCAGTGTTTTGTGCTGGCCGCGCCGTTGACGGCACTGGCGATTCCATCGACGCTGCAGGACTCCCTAATGGCGCGGTTGGATAGGCTCGGGTCGATCCGGGAAATCGCACAGATTGGCGCGGCGATCGGCCGGGAATTTTCGTACCGTCTGCTGGAAGCGATCTCGCCGATTACCGGAACCGCGCTTAAGGAGGCGTTACACAAACTGGTCGAGTCGGAGCTGGTATTCTCTCGCGCCGCCATAGGTGACACGATCTATGTTTTCAAACACGCGCTCGTGCAGGATGCAGCCCACAACTCGCTGCTTCGCTCCCGCAGACAGCGCATCCATGCGGACATCGCCCGGTCAATTGTCGAGCGCTTTGCTGATAGCAGCGAATCCGCGCCGGCGGTGATCGCCCATCACTACACTGAGGCGGGACTCTCGGAGCCGGCGGCGCACTATTGGCTGACTGCTGCGGAATTGGCCCTGTCGCGGTCAGCTCTTGCCGAGGCCACTCAGCACACCGGGGCCGGATTGACGGCAGCCCGGCAAATCGAAGACGAGCAGGTGCGTCGACCACTTGAACTGGCTCTATTGGTCGCCCGCGCCAACTCGCTGCTGCCGTTCCAGGAAACAGTTGCGGCGTTGACTAGTGCCAAATCACTGCTTGACGCAGGCGTCGGTTCCGACTTGCAACGCTTCTCGGTTCTGCATGGCCTTTGCGCGAGCAGCTATTTCGCGGGGAAGATGGAGGATGCGTTCGCCCTAGCGCGGCAGATTGTAGAGTTTGCGGACCGCCAGGTCGACCCGACATTCAAGTTGGTCGCCTATCGGCTTCTCGGGACGACCCAGGTCCTGACCGGACGTTCTCGCGAGGCTCTGGAAAGTCTGCAGTCGGCTGAAAGATATCGTGACCCCGACCGCCAGAAGGTGTTGAGCTCCTGGTTTGGCATCGACCCCGGCCTGAACGTCCTGTACTGGAAGACAATGGCGTTAGCTCTGCTGGGACAGTACGAGGGCGTCGCGAAATCCAGTGAACAGGTGCGGTCAGAGCTGTTAAATCATGGCAACGCTCACACCGTCGCGGCAGGCAACTTCTACACGATCGTGTGGCCACAATTTCTGTTCGGCAATCTCGACGCTTGCGAGAGCGATGCTGTTGCGCTCGTCACCTATTGCGGCGAACGGAAGGTCGAGCACCTGAAGCGAAACGGCGTTCTATGCCATGCATGTGTGCGAGCCCGGCGCGGGCCAACCGACGAGAACATAGCGACGATCCGTCAGGCGCTCGATTCCAATCGAACGCGCGACGCTCACCTATTCGAGTCAGTGTTCGTCGCGCAGCTTGCCGAATGCCTTCTGAAGGCCGGCAATACGGTGGCAGCAGAGGCTGCGGTGCGGGAAGGTTTCGCCTTCGTTGGCCGGTCGGGCGAGCAGTTCTGGCTGGCTGAACTTCATCGGCTCGATGGCCTGGTGGCACTGAAGCAACCACAGCCGGACCTCTCCCGGGTGGAAACCAGCCTCCTCGCCGCAATGGAGGTTGCGCGGCAGCAGGACGCCCGAATGTTGGAACTTCGAGCCGCGACAGATCTCGCGCGTTTCGCACACGAGGCCAGCCCTGGGCTCTATCCCTGCTCGATGCTGGAGCAACTCCTGGTTCCCTTTGCAGATGCAGAGTTCTCTCGGGACATACGCGACGCTCGCAATTTCCTGGCCTCGCAGGTTTCCGGTGACGTATTGGTAACCACAATGGCAACGAAGCCAGGCTTGCCTTAATGTCGGGAGCGGGATCGCCGCGTTGGGAGCACACCTCGCTGGCGACAAGGCGGGTCATGCTCTGGAGTTTTAGGTAATGCCAATCATCGACTTCTGGTTCTCAATAGGCAGCACCTACACATACCTATCGGTCATGCGCATCGAGCAGGTCGAGAAGCAGACTGGCGTTCGTTTCGTCTGGAAACCCTTCAATGTGCGGGTGGTGATGATCGAGATGAACAACGTCCCCTTTGTGAACAAGCCGGCAAAGGCCGCCTATATGTGGAGGGACATCGAGCGGCGCTCGCAAATGCGCGGGCTCTCGCCGAAGCTCCCGGCGCCGTACCCTCTAGCGGAGCTGGAACGGGCGAACCGTGTAGCAATCGTGGGGGCAGCAGAAGGCTGGTGTCCCGCCTATGTCCGGGCAAGCTACAGGCGATGGATCGAAGAAGGACTTCCTGCCGGAAATGAGCCGAACATCAGCCAGAGTATCACGGAGGCCGGCGCCGATGTGGAGGATGTGCTGGCACGCGCGGACGCGGACGAAGCCGTGGCGGGGCTTGTTGACGCGACGAACCAAGCCAAGAGCCTCGGCATTTTCGGCTCGCCGACTTTCGTCGTCGGCAAGGAGATTTTCTGGGGTGACGACCGGCTTGAGGACGCGATCTCTTGGAAGAATCGCCAGGGGAAATAACACCGGTCTATGCGGCGTGGATCACACTCTCACTAGAGCAAAATCTCTCAAACCTGTCGATGGGCGTTCGCGTTCGTCGTCGGGTTCTCTCGCTCCAGCGCAGCAGGCCGCAAACTCGATGCTAGGCGCTATGCGCCAAGCACTTGAATTCATTGAGATCGCCAACCTGTGTGCTAAATAGCGTAGCACAGAAGTATGGAGAAGAACGGCTTTCTAGAGAGCAATTCGGCTGATTTGGCGCACGGCCCAGCAAACAGCTTTCGGCGCCATCCTGGGCTTCAGAGCGCGCTGTATTCCAACAGAGAATTGTTTGGAATTTGAGGGTGGGAGACCGCTACATCGCAAGACCCACTATTGAGGGGGCGTTCTTTTGCTATCGCCGGCATGCGGCCTGACAGCACCCGGGATCCAGCGTCACGAGCTCGAAAGTACGAGTCGGACGATGATGAGGAAGCCGCGTAAAGTCACCCGGGAAGGGGAAGACGTTCTCGTAGGCATATCCGTGGACGTAATACATTCTAGCCACCCGTCAGCACTTTTAAGTCTGCCGCCGACCAGGATCATTGACCGTAGCAGCGAACTGGGCTGCATCAACGGCTCGGCTCTTTCAATGTCGCCGACATCATCCGAGGCCGTGGCGGCAACGATGCGCTGAACGGCGCTGGCACGATGTTACATAAGTCTCGCAAGAACAACCGATTAAGGACCAGCGGAGTCACGAAGAAGCGATATCATGACCCAGCGCAGCTCGATCTACTCGACTGGGCAGCGAGCGCCCGATCGCCAAGATCATCAGCGCCATCCCCGGCACCGCGAAACGGATGTGGAGGGAACGCCACACGAACAACCCGCCGCACATCGTGCCGATGCGGGGGCGGGCATGAGCGTGGCGGCCTTACTGATGCAGCGTGAGCCGGTCCATGGGCGCGTTTGCTTCGGCCAACCTAGCCAGCGCTTGCTCGACGTTTTGAGCCGAGGTGTCAGTGCGCTTGATGTGCCGGATCATTTGCCGCGTCAGTCGCGCGAGCCTGGCGGCGCGATATACATCGCCGTATCTCGCAGTTTCAAGGTGGAGGGTCGCGAGCCTCATGGGCGACAATCCAATTGTCTAGCGGTAGAATTCGCGAATCCGCCTTTGGTTCCGCTGTCCGATCTTACGCTCGCAAAGAGCTGGCCGGAGGGCCGTGACGAATGAGAGGCCGGTCCTCACATATTGCTGCGCGGTCTGAGGCGCTAGCCGTGACGACATGGGGCAGCGGCGGATCGGAAGGCTTTCACGGCCCGGATGGTTCAACGTGTGCGAACTCCGTCAGCGCTGGTGGGATCGATCTTCGTCAACCGCGATCTGGCCTCCACCACGCGCCGTTGCGCAGCCCGTATCCTGCTGCACAGCGCGATATTGATGCCGACGCCGCAGTCTTCATCCAGCATTTCATTCGCACGTTTAAGGGAAAGCTGCGCTCCGTTGAGCCGCTGTCGGGCTCTCGCCAGTTCCATATCCAAAAATTCCATTATCCTGCATCCATTGCAGTCCCTTCGATTGGTAAACCGCTTGTGGCCGCCGTTGGTTCCGGCTGGCGCGAGCGTCCAACCCAAGCGTCGATATGGAATCTCCGGACTTGGTTCAGTCGGCGGAGCTGGCTGCAAACTTGCCCGAAACATTCGTTCAACCCTCATGAGGCCATACAACTCCTCCGCCACCCGCACGGCGGGCGCTTGGAGGAGCGACCGAACCGTAGTGATGTTCAAAATGCCGCGTCAACGACATGAGTGTCGTGGCCTTCTGCTTCCAGAACTCGGTGGACCCAGAAGCCATCAAGGCCGGCCCCTTGAATGATGACGAACGGATAGTCGCGGCCGGTTCGGCTACGAGCCTTTGCTTCAACTGAGCGAGGCGGCCAAGAAGCCCGGCAATATCCGCGCCGGGGATGGTATGGCGCGATAACCCGCCAGCTCCCGGCGAATCGAGGTGACCAGCCAGGACTTCTTGCTCAACTCCACCGAAACAAAGATCTCGTCCAGCTCTTTGTGCGCTGCCTTGCTTTCAAAACCACTCGGCGTCGCTGCTGGCGTTCAAGCGTGGCGAACCGCGAGTCTGCTCCATGCTACGCGTGCCGAGCCCTTATGAGGAGGATCGCCGCCGCATCGTCCGGGAGCGCAAGGTGTTGATGGAAGAACGCATCCGGCACGGCAACCGGATCAAGGGTCTGCTCTTCTCGCAGGGCATCACCGGCTACGATCCTTTGCGGCGTGATCGTCGCGATCGGCTGGAAACTCTTCACACCGGCGATGGACGGGATCTGCCCGCAAATATGAAGCGCCAGGTTCTGCGTGAGGTCGACCGAATGGAAATGTTGCTCGATCAGATCAAGGCAGTCGAGGCGGAACGGGACGCCATGCTCGCCGAAGAACGCCAATCGGCGCGTGAAGTGGTTATGCTGTCGAAAGTCGTCGGTATCGGACCAGAGTTTGCGGCCGTGCTGTGGGGAGAGGGCTTGTTTCGGTGCTTCGACAATCGCCGGCAGCTGGCGGCCTATGCCGGCCTTGCGCCGACGCCATGGCAAAGCGGGTCGATCGACCGGGAACAGGGGATCGGAAAGTCCGGAAACCCACGCTTGCGATCGACGCTGCTGGAAATGGCGTGGCTCTGGTTGCGGCACCAGCCCGCCTCGGCGCTCAGCCGCTGGTTCAACGAGCGAGTTGCCCAGAATGGCGGACGCTTCAAGAAGGTGATGATTACCGCGCTGGCCCGCAAGCTGATCGTGGCTTTGTGGAAATACGTCCGCGCCGGCGTGGTGATCGAAGGAGCGTTTGTAAGACCATGACGATCTGACCGCATTCCAGTTCGGCCAGGGCCTGATCAGCCCCGCCGGAACCAGGTGGACGACCGCATTGCGGCATGGCTTTGAACGCCGTCATCGAGACTGGTCTCGTCCTCCTGAGCCCTTGCCGCCGCAGGCGGGATTATGGTGCGGCCGCTCGAGCGGCGACCGGATGTGAGGTTGATACGTGCAAACGCGCGGATCAGGAATGGGCTCAGACCTCAGGTTCATGTGGCGGTAGGGATCGCGCTGCTTGTGCCGAATGCGTGGCTGAAGGGCCGATGGCCAGCATCGTTCTCGAGAGACTGATGCTGAAATCCTCCCTATACGGCCTCTCTACTGGCTGGTCTGGCGCCGGTCGGGCCTCTGCCTGCAACGGCTTCCCCGACCTTCTTCCCCTGCGGCTTTGCCGCATTCCTCGCGGGACAACAAGCTCGGCTGCCGCCGTCCTCCGCTGGCGCTGCGGTCCACAGGATGCAGTCGGCCCGATCGTCGCCTCACGACCGCTATCGAGGCCGCACAGGGCGGCTTCGGCAACCAGTCAGGAGAACGACAATGGCTACCATCGGCAACTTCCAGCAATCGGACAACAACGAGTTCAGCGGCGAGATCGTCACCCTCTCCCTCCAGGCCAAGAAGGTCCGTATCGTACCCGATACGCGCGCCAGCGGCGAAAACGCTCCCAGCCACCGGGTCTTCGTCGGCCGCATCGAAATCGGGGCGGCCTGGTCCAAGCAGTCCAACGAGGGTCGCAGCTACCTGGGTCTCAAGCTCGACGACCCGAGCTTCACCGCTCCGATCTACGCCAACCTCGTCGTGGGCGAGGACGGCCAGGGCTACAGCCTCATCTGGTCACGTCCGAACCGCCGCAACGGCGATTGAGCACCCTTGACAGGACGCCTCGCACCGAGCGGAGCGTCCTCCAGAAACGACCACTCAGCAGCTCAGAGCCACAGCTTGACGAGTGGTCCCTCATGTGAGGCCGCAATGGGCGCGGCCCGAGAAACAGAAGGAACCACCACAATGGCGACGATCGGCACATTCTCCCGCACCGCGAACGGCTTCTCCGGCTCAGTCAAAACCCTCAACCTCAACGTCAAGACAGTGTCGTTCACCCCGGTCGACGGCGACAATGAAAAAGGTCCGGACTTCCGCATCTTCGCCGGCGCCATCGAGTTCGGGGCGGCATGGAAGAAGACCTCGCGCGAGGGCCGCGACTATCACTCAGTCAAGCTCGACGATCCCAGCTTCCCCGCTCCGATCTATGCGAGCCTGGTCGAAACCGACCCCGGGGGCGAGTTCTCGCTCATCTGGTCCCGCCGCGCCGCCGAGTGATCCGAGCTAACACGAAGCCCCGCGCAAGGCGGGGCTTCGCCATGTTCAGGTTCGCCACTGCACCTCTATCTGGTGCAGCACGCTATGCTTTGACGGGTGTTTTGCGCGCCTTCTTCACCGGCGATTTGATTGCCGTGGCAATTGCTGCCGCCGCTGGCGCGCGAGCAGCTCGTTTTGGTTTTTCCGCCGCAGCTGTCGCTGGCGCTGCCGCCTTGCGGCCCAATCCTATTGATTTTGCCAGGGCCGAGCGAGTCGCCGCGTAGTTCGGCGCAACCATAGGATAGTCGGAGGGCAGGTTCCATTTCTGGCGGTATTCGTCCGGACTCAGATTGTAGTGCGTTCCGATATGCCGCTTCAAGGATTTGAACTTTTTCCCGTCTTCCAGGCATATGATGAAATCAGGTGACACTGACTTCTTGATCGACACCGCCGGCTCCAGTTTGGCTGCGGTCGGAGCCACAGGTGTGCCGATCCCTTGCAAAGCGACATAGACATCCCCGATCAGCTTCGACAACTCGCCGACCGGCAACGGATTGTTCGAAACGTAGGCGGAAACGATGTCAGCGGTGATTGATACGAGATCAGCCTGGTCGCTTGGGTCTGGAGAAACGGTCATCGAATTTCCTCTTGTCCAAAGCGCGCTTTGAAAACGGATGGTCTGTCTATTCGCCAATCCAGGCAAATAATTCGTTACTCCGCCAACAAACCTCATTCCGTGTAAATATCAAGCAGGCAAGTGTCGCTGCGATCGTTCGGTCCGGCTGCAGACAAGTTGCCGATCGCGTCGGGGAAGCAGGAAGGCTTTCCCCCTCGCTTCTCCGCGCGCCAAGCGCACAGCCCAACGCAAGCCAGCGCCATGAATCATGGCTCCTGCGTCGCAGGATTGAGCCATGAACAATTGTCGTCGCGACACTCTGTGCCGCGGTCCTGGTCTCGCCCCGGCATGAATTGGCCCTCGCGTGTACCTCTTGTGGGACTCATTCAGGTGGGCTGCACCGCCTCGCGCCGATCGGCAGGATGGATGTTGCTGACATGGCAGCCGGCATGCGCCCGAACGGCTGCCGCCTACTGGCTCAACGAATATCTGATGAACGGCGTGCTGCTTTTGAAGCGCTTGCCACCCCGCAGCTGACAACTCGTTTGACACCACGGCGCCGCGAGCCCATCGAGCCCCTTGCGCATGTCGGTATGACCGAGCGCCAGATGCACCTTCACCCCCGTCGGAACGACGATCATGATGCGTTCTTCCTCGCCGCGAGATGCTGCTGGACTGCATCTGCATTGTGCCGACGGATGCAAAGACGCGCCGCCCGTCGTCCAGTTGGGCTGTCATCACGCCGTCCGGCGGTCGTACGAGATTGCGCAGGGCAGTCAGTACCGGCGGTTCGGTTTCCGTCCCATGGATGAGTGCAACCGTTGCCAATTGCGGCGCCTTGCGAGCGGTCACGCCGAACTGGACACGCCGGCCGAAGGCATGCTGGTGGCCATCCCATGGCGGCGGCAAACCTCCGCCACACTGACGCCGGGCTTCTCCGTCTCCTGCACGATCGCCTGCTTCTGTGCGTCGCTGAAGCGGCGCCGGTTCGACCGCCCGTCAACGGCGGTGTCAAGTGACATTGGCGCCGTACGCAATTAGCAGCGCTGCTGAATTGAGCCCGCGCACTCGGATGCAACAGAGATCGCCAGTCCACTTCGGCCTCGAATTCCTCGGGGACGAGCGCGCCATTTGCGCAGCGCATGGGGCGAAAGTCCGAGCGCCGCGGCATATTCGGCAAGCCCCAACCCGCTCCAGTTCATCACCTCCACATGCTTGCCCCAGAACGCCTGCAGGGCAATCGGACCGGTGTCCGTACGCACGCTGTAGCGGTAGCGGCGCGGGCTCTTGCGTCGCTTCGGCGGCCCTTTCTTGCCCCGCTTTTCCGGCTTTTCCTGGCGCAATTTCCGCAGATATTCCGCACGTTTGCGCCGATCTTCCGGGCTCACCAGATGGCGCACTCACAGCTCAAAAGTCTTCGTCGAAAGCTTGCGCCGGCGGCAATATTCCTCCGCCTCAAAACGGCCCGATACCAGGTCGCGTCATGCGTCGACCAGCACGGGTTGTTGGCCTTGTCCCAGGAACGTTGAGGCACCGCCGGAAATCTCTCAATAGCAAGGAACGTCACATGTTGCGAGATTGCACGACCCGAAAGATGTGCAGGATCCGGACGGTTACCGAGGGTGGTGGGGGACAGCGAGGGTGGTGGGGGACGGCAAGATAAAGCGAGCTGGCGCTCGCCCTCGCTTCGCTCGTAAGCGTCTGTCTGCACATTGTTTTTTCCGGCGCGTGCGGACACCGAGCGGCACGGCGCGAGGTGCGAAGGGTGCTGGTTGGTCCGTTATCCCACTGATCTGAACAGGAAAGTTTAGGTGCCGCAGCGATGTGCGATCCGCCATCCTACGCCACAGCAAGTCATTGCAGTCCATAGCATGCTCAGCGCTCCGGCCGTCTTGAAGCACCAAATCCGACTCCCGATGCTGTCGTCATGGCAGATCGTGACAGCGACAGGTTCCAGGTTCGCACCGGCCGGACGCGGCATGGCGGCAATTCGCGGACGCTGCCCTTTGTGCGCCAGGTCGAGATCGCTGTCCGCAAGCAAGGCGGCAACCCCAATCGCTTTGGCGCAAGCAGCGGCGGCGGAAAGGGAAGTGGCCGCTTCAACGCCCGTGGTCGCGGCGGCAAGGTGGCGGCAGGGTTGCCAAAGGACGCCGGCGGGTGGCGGCAGGACGAGAGCGGCGTCCGCTTTCGTTCCCGCCGCGTCGTGGTGAAGGCGCGCGTCGTCAAGCTGCCGGGGCGAGGGAAGGGGACCACCGGGCGCGGCCAAAAGTTCGTGACGACGCACAAGGCCGTTAACGCGCATCTGCGCTATCTCCAGCGCGACGGCGTCACCAGAGACGGCGAGAAGGGCAAGGTGTACTCGGCCGATGACGACGAGGCCGACGGCAAGGCCTTTGTCGAGCGCGGCCGCGGCGACCGACATCAGTTCCGTTTCATCGTCGCGCCGGAGGATGCCGCCGAGATGGAAGACCTGCGCTCCTTCACCCGCGATCTCATGCGGCAGATGGAGACCGACCTCAACACACGCCTCGGCTGGATCGCCGTCGACCACCACAACACCGGTCATCCGCACACCCATATCCTGGTGCGCGGCGTCACCGATGACAGCAAGATCCTGAACATCGCCGGCGACTACATCGCCCATGGCATTCGTCACCGGGCAAGCGAGCTGGTCGAACGGGAACTCGGCCTGCAAAGCGAGGTCGAGGTCGCCCGCAAGCTGGCCAACGAGGTGGACGCCGAACGGCTGACCCGGCTCGACCGCATGCTGATCGCCGAACAGCAGGAGCACGATGTTGTCGACCTCCGTCCCAATGCCAGCGACAGCTACACCATTTCCAGCAATCGCTATCTGCTGATCGATCGGGCAAAGAAGCTGCAGCACTTCGGCCTGGCGAGCGAGATCGAGCCCGGCCGGTGGTTGATCTCCGACAAAGCCGAAAGCACGCTGCGCGCGCTTGGCGAGCGCAACGACATCATCAAGACCATGCACCGGGCACTCGAGGAGCACGGCCTCGCCGATGAACGGGGCGCGGCGCAATATGTCATGCACCGGCAGACCATCACCGAGCCGGTCGTCGGCCGTGTGCTCGCCAAGGGTCTTGCCGGCGACGAGATGAGCGATAAGCTGTCGCTCGTCATCGACGGAGTCGACGGGCGCACCCACTATGTCGAGACCGCCGATGCGGCAAAGCTCGAAGACATCCAGCGCGGCCATATCGTAGCGCTTGATCCGATCCCGCCGAAGGAGGAGCCGCGCGCCGCCGACCGCAACATCGGCGTCGCAGCCGGCGAGGACGGCGTCTATCGGCCGAGCAGACACCTGGAGGCAATCCGCGAAACATTTTTGGAGCGGGGCAAAGACCCGGATGCCTTTGTCCGCTTCCATGTCCGCCGCCTCGAAGCGCTGCGCCGGGCCGGCCATGTCGAGCGCATCGACGAAGACCACTGGCGCATTCCAAAAGACCTGTCCGAGCGCGGCATCGCCTACGATGCCCGCAGCCGCGGAAAGGACTTCTCCGTCCGCCTGCTTTCGACGCTTGACCTCGACGCGCAGATCGGCAGCGACGGCGCCACCTGGCTCGACCGGGAGCTTACGGCCAGGATCCCCATGCCGCTGGTGAGGTCAGGCTTTGGTCTCGACGTCGACAACGCGCTCGACAGACGGGCTGCCCAGCTTGTCGGGATGGGCCATGCCGAACGCGACGCGACGAGCCGCACCATCACCTTCTCGCGTGACCTTGTAGCCACGCTGGAGCGCCAGGAGGTTACGCGGGTCGGCAAGGAAATGGCCGCTGCGCGCGGCCTTACCTTCGCGCCCGTTCAGCCCGGCAATCATGTCGGCGGCACGCTCCTCGGCTCGGTCCGTCTTGCCAGCGGGCGCTTCGCCATGCTGGACGATGGTTTCGGGTTTCGGCTCGTGCCCTGGCAGCCGATGCTCGACAAGCGCATCGGCCAGCACATTACCGGCTTCGTGCAAAACAGCGGCGGCATCGACTGGAGCTTCGGCAGAAAACGCGGCCTGGGCTGTGAGCGCGCTCATCGGCGGGGCACTCTTGGCTCTTAACAATTCCCGGCAACGCTTAGCCAAGCCTATTGCCAAACAGTTGTCAGATGCGGGGTCTTAAACGGATACCATTCTCGGATAAGAACTCGATTCCGGCCCTCTCGAACGCATGCCTTATACTTATGAGGTTGTTGGCGATCGGAATGCGCGCCCCACGCTCAAAATCCGCAATCGTCTGCCGAGCCACATTTGCGGCTTTAGCTAGTTCGTCTTGGCTCCACCCAAGCATCGCCCGAGCGCCGCGACACTGCTCTATCGTTAGCGCACTTTCCATGGGCTACAATCCGATTGACGGTCAATCAATTTGTATGATGAGCTTCCCTAAGCCGGCCGAGCTGAGCGCTGACACGCTTAGCCCGACCTAACCACAGCCAAGCTGTTAGGAGCTCGGGTCATGGCTTCTCTATTCGGCGGCTTGGGGTCAAGCGCTTTTGTCATTTTCTGCCTTACCAGCTTCTGACATCATTCGCGGGTTCGTGCTTCTCTCCGGGATCGGCCCATTGGCCCTCCCTTGATGGGATTCAGAGAATAAGGCGGAACAATCTGATTCGCGTCCTGGCCAGCATGACATGACCGGTGCGCCCATGATCGCGAACTCACCTCATCCTTCGTCCCGCGAAGGACGTGCTTCCGCGCTGGGCGGAACTCTCTACCTCTTCTTCCCGGCCTTTTGTCACACGGCTGACGCCATGGTTTCCCGCGTCCAGCGGAACTCGCTGTTGTCCAGCCACATGCGGTGCATGACGACCGCCAGGCGACGTGCGAGCGCGACTATCGCCCTGCGCAAGCCGCGCCGCTTGGCGACGTTCATCGCCCAGGCCTTCAGCCATGACCATTTCTTCACGTGCGTCAGCATGACTTGGGCTGCTTCATAGAGCAATGTTCGCATCATGCCGTCCCCGCAGAGTGAGATGCCTCCAACGCGCTTGCTTTCGCCGGACTCGTCGAGCTTCGGTGTCAGCCCCAGGATCGGCCCTACCGCCTTGGAGTTTCTGAACCGTTGTGGAATGTCGATCGTCGCGGTGTACGCGAGCGCCACTATGGAGCCGACACCAGGGACCGTCATCAAGCGCCGGCAGGTAGCATCGCCCCTGGCGATCGCCAGCACTTGTCTGTGCAGGTGCGCAAATTCCTCGCGCAGCTTCCGCCTGGCGGCCAGCAGTGGCTCCATGATCTGTTCGAGATCGGGCATGCATTCGACAAGCTCACGGATGCGGTCCTCGAACTTCGCCGTTCCCACGGCGCCGACCTTGAGCCCGAAGTTGCGCAGAAGACCGCGGATGTCGTTCTCGATCGCGATCGCCTTTTCCTGCAAGATCTTGCGGGCCGTCAGCAGCACCCGGCGCTTCTGGCTCGTCAGCGTCTTGATGTGCACCGGGCGGAATAGGTTGACCCGCATCATCTGGGCTATGCCGCGCGCATCATTGCGATCTGTCTTGTTCGGCTGCGCCTTCAGGAATGCTTTCACATGACGTGTTTCGATGCAGATGACCGGCAGCCCGGCCCTGGCCAGCCCCTCGAATAGCCACTGCGACAAGGGCCCTGCTTCGAGCCCGACCCGTTCGACGTTCCAAGTCGAGTCCTTCAGCACCGCAATGATATCGTCAGGGTGGCTGACCACCTTCACCTCACGACAAATCCTGCCGGTTTCGTCGACAACGCAAACGGCGGTTTCCTTCACCGAGATATCGAGGCCAACAAAATGCTTCATGTTGCGCTTCCTTTCCCGATGCTTGTGGCTGTCTGGACAGACCAAGTTATCATCAGCTCGAAGCGCAACACCTCTTTGCATCACCTTTGAAGATGGGCTCGAGCCGAATACCCCATCTGATTCCGACAATACCACGACTCTGCCTTTCGTCACCCGTAGGCAAGTGCTTGCGGGAGGAATGACCGCGTCCACCGCTTCAATGCTTGAGAAAAGTACTCTTACCGGCAACGCTACCGCGACGAACATGTCCCTCTTCGACCCAGCGCTGGCGCTTTGGCGGGAATGGCAGACAGCCCACAGGCTGAGCGAGCGGCTTTGCCGCGAGCAACAGCGCCTGGAGACGAGGCTTGTCGAGAGCGTCGGCTTTCCTCGCGCGACCGTCCGCCTGCCCGAGGGTGAGGACGTGACGGTCCACTCGATCGAGATGCTCAATGAAGTACTCGGCAAAGGGCCGGACATGGTGGCTCTCCGCAAGAAGGCCGAAGCTGATTTCGCGGCGCATCAGGCACGCTGGGATGCGGCTGCCGAGGAGACCGGTTACACCGCAGCGCTCAGGGCCGAGCGCGAGGCTGGTGACCGGGCGGAGGATCTGCTGGAAGTGATCTCGTCCACCCCCGCCACGACGCTCGCCGGTGTGGCGGGCAAGCTCGACGCTATATTGCGTGAGGGCGAGGCCTGGGAGGAATGCTCCGAGTTCCCTTGGCCGCAGATCCGCTCGGCGCTCAATGATCTGGTGCGCATCGCCCAACAGATGATCCCGTAGGAACAGCTCTTCACGGCAAGCGGCATTCCCCGGACGGCGGGCTGGCTGCTGTTTCCGAGCCTGAAAGACTAAGATGGGGGCGAGATATGAAGACCCGTCCAACACAACTTCGGCTGCGGCGGAGAACCCATCAACTTGCAGCGAAGCGTCCGCCGTGGCGCTCGCCCATCGCTATCGCTTGGCGCATCGTTCGCGGCGCTGGCGCAATAGGCCGGCAAGGTCGGCATCGTCGTGAAGATTGGTGGCATTCCGTGGTTCAACGCGATGGAGGCCGGTGTCAAGGAGCGCGGTCAGAAGCTCGGCATCGATGCGTTCATGGTTGGCCCGACCAGCGCCGATCCTGCACTTCAGGTTCGCGCCATCGAGGATCTCATCGCTCAGGGCGTAAAAGTCATCGGCGTGGTGCCGAACGACGCCAAGGTGCTCGAGCCGGTGCTGCAGAAGGCCAAGGACGCCGGCATCATCGTCATCACGCATGAATCGCCCGGCCAGAAGGGGGCCAATTGGGATTTCGAGTTTACCTCTGCCAAGGGTTTCGGCGAGGCTCATGCCCACACCTCCAGAGAGGACGCACCAAAGCTCAGCGCGGATACCTGCAATCCAGTCCTGCCGAACTCACGCCTGTCCACGGGATCCTCTTGGCCGATGGTGAAAAGTCCTGAAAGTGTGAGGAGCTTAGGCGGCCTCAGCCCTATGGATCAGATTCATGATGCCCTCGCTCATGCCGGCATAGGATCCGTCATTGATTAACTGGCCCTGAAGCCGGTAGTCGTTCATGACCAGAATCCTGTCAGCGAGCAGGATCATTTCGGGCATGTCGCTCGTGATCAGCAAAATGGCAGTGCCGTTGTCGGCAAGTTCTCGCAGCAAATCGTGCAGGTAAGCCTTGGTCTTGATGTCGATGCCGACTGACGGCTCGTCAACCAGCAAGATCTTGACGCCTGCTGCCAGCCATTTGGCGACGCTGATTTTCTGCTGATTGCCACCCGAAAGGTTGGCCACCGTCTGCGCGAGGCTGGGTGTTTTCACCTCAAGCTTCTCGATGTATGGCGTTACCTTGTGTCGCACGAGGCGGTCGGTGAGGAATCCGAGAAGTGCCGAAAGGGGGCGCCACACTGCAATTCCAGCATTTGACAGCACCGAATGCATCAAGACCAGACCTTCGCCCTTTCGATCTTCGCTGACGTATCCCACACGATGCGTGTGGATGGCTTCGCCGACCGACCTGATCTTAACCGGCTTCCCGTCGATCTCGACGGTACCAGCCGTCAGCGGAAACTGACCCAGTATGCATTTTGCAAGCTCGGTCCTTCCGGCGCCCACGAGGCCATAGAGGCCCACAATCTCGCCTTGTCGGACATGCAGATTGACGTCCGAATGGCCTAAAGATGTTTCAATGTTCTTGAGCTCGATGGCCGGAGGAGCCCCAGTCGAGTTGCGCTCCCGCCAGCCGCCTTCACCCTCGGCCCGGCCGATCATCAATCGGACAATGTCTTGCCGCCCCAGGCCCTCCATTGGCCGGCTTTCACAGGCATTCGACCCATCCCTCAGCACTGTGACGCTGTCGCAAAGCTCCTGCGCTTCTTCCAGCTTATGGCTGACAAATAGCAGGCTGGCGCCTTGGTCTCGCAGCTTTCGCAAAAACGAGAATAATAGATCAGTTTCACTCGAGGTAAGTGATGCGGTTGGTTCATCCAGGAGAAGCACTCGCGAGCGCAGAGACAAGGCCTTGGCGATTTCGACCAGCTGCATCTTGGCGACGCTAAGGCGCGATACCGGGGTTCTTGGGTCGATGTCTAGGCCGAGGGCCTCAAGCCAACGCGCGGCCTGATTGTTCAAGTCGGCATAGTCCACCGGCTTTAGCAACGAAGCCCCAAGTCGCTCGAGATGGATATTTTCCGCAACAGAAAACCTCGGGATAAGATTCCGTTCTTGATGTACGACGCCAACACGATGAGCGATGGCCTCGCGCGGCGAGCCGAAATGAACCTCTTGGCCCTCCAGGATGAGGCGGCCGGCATCGGGGTGGTGAACACCGGTAATGATCTTGATAAGCGTTGACTTCCCTGCGCCGTTTTCGCCGAGCAAAGCATGTATGGAATGAGTTTTAAGTGTCAGGAAAACGCCCTTTAGGGCCTTTACGCCTGGAAAGGACTTCTCAATGCCCAGAGCCTGGAACGCTATCTCGCTCGCCATTTCAGAGCCTCTTGAGATTTCGTGACAAACGACTTTCGCGAAAACGATTGGCGCCGACTGCCGCCAAGATCATTGCGCCCAGCACGACCTGCACGAGGAACGGGTCGATGTCGAAAAGCACTAGGGCTTGTGTGATTATTGCAACGATCACCACCCCGAGCAGCGTAGCGGGCACGCTGACGTGTCCGCCGGCCAAGACCGCGCCGCCGATCACGGGCGCGGCAAAAGACAAAATTAGCCAGTCGTCGCCGATCGTCGGTTGACCCATTTGTAAACGGGCAACAAGGAGAAGACCGGCAAGCGCTGCAAGAAACCCCGAAAGGGCGTGCGCGATGACAACTGTATTTGCAATCGATATTCCCGACAATTCTGCGGCATGTTGATTGCCGCCGACTGCCAAAATAAACCGCCCTATGGGTTGCCGATTAAGCATGAACCACAAGGCTAGCCCGACAGCCATGGTCGGGAGCATCAACCAAGGAATGATCCCGAAGATCGCGCCCTGTCCGATGGATTTCACGCCGTCTGAGATATCATAAAAGGGTTGGGCATGTGTGATGCCCAAATTGATGCCCTTGTAAACGGACAGGCTGGCGAGGGTAATTACGAACGCCGAAATGCCAGTTCGGGCGATCAGAAATCCGTTTATTACGCCGCATATGACCCCGAGCGACAGCGCGGTTAAGGCGGCAAGGGATGCGGGCACGTACCACGCGTCCATCATGCCGGCGAAAACAATAGCGCAAAGACCGCCGATAGCCCCGACAGACAAATTCATCTGACCGATAGCGATGATGAGCATTTGCGAAAACGCGATCAGGCCATTTACTGCAATTGCGAGCAGCAGCACCTGAATATTCAATGGCGATAGGAATGATGGGTTGAAGCCCCCCACGATCGCAACGGCGACGATCGTAACCAGCAGCGGCCCAAACCAGTCGCTCCGCACGGCGTTGGCGAAGGAGCCGTTCATGCCATGTTCCTCCGGGCCAGAAAGGTTCGGCGTGTTTTGTCCATCAATACCGCAGCCAGCAAAAGCAGACCCAAAAAGCTCTGAATCCAGAAATCGCCCAGCTGTAATAGAAGCAAACCACTAGTCAGCATCGTCACCAGAAACGCACCTAGGCACGTCCCCAGCACCGATGCCTTGCCGCCCGCCAAAAGTGTTCCCCCCAACACAGGACCAAGGAACGCGATGAGCAGCCAGTCCTGTCCGAGTTGTCCCGCCATTGATGGGATCGCCGCTCCATTGCGTGCGACTAGCATCAGAGCCGCGCAGGCGGCGAGCGCGCCAGACAGCATGTGGCAGTATATGAAGATGCGCCCGACATTTATGCCGGACATCTCCGCCGCTTCGGGCTTGGCGCCAGCAGCCAGCATCTCCCGCCCAACCGCTGTCAAATTATAAAGATATCCTAGAACCAATGCAGCCATGAGGCTAACCAGGAGGAGCGGAGAGAAAAAACCCAACAGCTTGATGCGTCCGAACGCTGCAAAGACGGGTGGCAGAGCGCGATAGGATTCTGCACGCGTCAGGAAGATCATTACGCCGAAGAAAATGCTCATTGTCGCGAGCGTGATGATGAAGCTGTGCAATCCTGTGCGAACGGAAGTCCATCCGTTGATAAAGCCCAGCAAGGCGCCAAGGGCCACGGCTGAGAGAATTGCGAGTGGCCACGGAAGCCCGACGACCTCAATGAGATAGCCGCAAGTCATTGCGGCACAAACGCCGATCGCCCCTACAGCAAGGTTCAACCCCCCAGTTATAACGACGACCATCATGGCCAAGCCGATCATGATGTTGACGGCTGCGATACGACCGAGGGTGAACAAATTGAAGGCCGAAAAGAAACCCTCTGTTGTGAATTTGAAGCCCAGCGCAAAGACCACAATGAGGGCAATGAGCCCAAACTCATTGGTCAGATAGAATCGCGTCTCGGTGGCATTCCTGCGCGGCTTGCCGACGATATCGCCACCGGGACCCTTCGCCGGCACATCTGAATAAGACATGGTTTCGCACCTTCAATGGCTAGGCCGCCATGTTATCAGGGTAGCTCTGGGTCACGACAGACACCGTGCAATTTGATTGGACGACCGCCGGGTCTGCTTGAACGCAGCCCGGCGGCATTGGTGGAAATCTGGTTACTTGCAGGTCAGATAAGTCGCCTGGAAGGTTTCAAAGAGCTTCTTGGTCGTGTCGCGCATAGCGTCAACATAAGTGTCGATTTTGTCGGCCGCGACATAGACGGTTCCCGAGTCGATGAACTTGTCAGTGAGGGCATTCTTCTTAAAAGGCGCATCGGTCTTGACCGCGCAACCCGAACGAAGCTTGTCGAGAACGAAAGTGCCGATATAGCCTTGGCCATACGGATTCTGCAGCATTGTGCCATTCACAAAGCCATCCTTGATGGCCTTCAACACAACTTGATCGTGATCAATGGCTACCATCTTGATCCGCTTGTCGCCGATCTTTCGGACTGCGTTCGAGGCTACAACCGCAGGGACCCAAGCGGTCGTGATGATGCCATCGACGTCGTTGGCGTGAGCTGCCAGGTAGGCATTAATCTTTTCCTCGGCTGGCTCGGGCGCATCAATGTCAGCGATGACCTGGACGACCGTTGCGCCTTCTTCCTCCGCCGCTTTTTTGACGGCGTCGATGCGAAGCTGGGTATTCGGATCAACAAGGAAGCCGGTGAAATGAGCAATGCGCTTCTTGGTGCCCGTCAGTGTTTTCAAAAGCTCCTTGGTTCCAATGTATGCTGAATTGCCAGTGTCGGTGCCGAGGCAGAAGGTTGCTGAAGAAGGATCCTTGAAGCACCCTGCGCCGCCGATGACAGGCGCGCCATTGGACACGAGCTCGTCGACGGTACTGACCGATCCGACGGGGTCACCCGGGAAAATCAGAAAGCCGTTATAACCCTGGGTCAAAAGGCTCTCGAGCAGCTGGTTCTGCTGGCTGAGTTCCCACTTTTGCGGCACCTTATAGTCTGCTGCGGCCAGGCCAAAATCCTTGGCAGCATCCTTACCGGCTTGCTCCCACGCCGCGAAGTAGGGGTGCGGACCTCCGGGAACCAGCGCAATTTTTGAATCTCCAGCGGCGAAGGCGGACCCCACGCCTATTGCGGATAGCAGTCCAATCGCGAGCACGCGACGCAAATAGTTCGACATCAAAACTCCTCCCGTTGAGAGCGCCGCCTTCCCGCTTAAAATTGTCGAGACCGCCAGCGCAAATGCCTTGCATTCACCGCAGAAGTTCTAGTACACTTGTATACAAGGTGCAACTGCTTTTTTGTTGATGGCATTTTTCGGAGGACATTGTGCAAGAAGGCGAGCGGAACGCGATATCGCGTTTCGACCAGAATGGAGCGAAAGCCATGTCTTCCGGATTGGCTGAACTAGACGTGTTTTTGAACCGGCGCAGTTCGGCGAGTGAGCAAATTTACTCCGTCCTGCGCGAGGCAATCGTGCGTGCGAAGCTCTTGCCGGGCGAATCGATTAGTGAAAACGCGGTGTGTCGCCAGTTCAATGTGTCTCGCACACCTGTGAGGGCAGCGATCCAAAGATTGGCCGAAGACGGACTTGTAAGTGTCTTTCCGCAGCTCGGCAGTTTTGTTTCGCAAATTGATATCGTCAGCATCCAAGACAGCCATTTTGTCCGCCGTTCTCTGGAAACTTGCCTTCTTCGCGAAGTTGCGCCGCGTTGGACGCCAGCGATGAGCGCTGAAATGCGTTCACTGGTGGCGGCTCAAGAACGGAGTATCGCTGAGGGCGATATTGACGGATTTCACGACAATGACGAGAATTTTCACCAATTGTTTGCGTCTTTCGCGCAGCGACCGGGAGTTTGGACGACCATCCACGCTGCTAAAGCCAAGCTGACTCGCTTTATTCGTTTCTCCGGCAATGCCGCACGGTTTGCGGTTGTGCTGCAGGAGCATTTGGCAATTCTGGATGCGCTGGATGCCAATGACGGACCCGGTGCGGAAGCCGCATTGGTCGCCCATCTCGATAAAATCTTTGTCCTTTTCGACGCGCATGCGTCGGAGACACGTCATGCCGCGGTCTGACCAAGCAATGGAGAATTCCCGCTTGCAATCGCTAGAAGGAAAAACCGCTGTCGTAACTGGAGGCGCAGGCGCTATCGGCTCCGCAATCGCAGTGGAACTGGCGCGCGCCGGCGCTCAAGTAGCAGTCCTGGATCTGCTCCCCAAGGCCGCAGAGGCGCTGGCGTCGCGGATAGGGCATGGCGCCGTTGCCGTCGGTGTTGATCTGGCAGTTGAGAGTTCAACGCGCGCGGCGGCGGAGAAGGTTCTTCAGCACTTCGGTTCGGTCGACATTTTGGTCAACAATGCTGGCATTCTGTCGAACCACAAAATGGCAGATACCTCGATCGAGGAATGGCGAAGGGTCAACATAGTCAACGTAGAAGCCGCATTCCTTCTCGCCCAGATATTTCTTCCAGGGATGCGGTCGAAACGGTGGGGTCGGGTGGTCAATATCTCCTCCTATGCCGCCAAAAGCGGAGGCTTGACCGCAGGGACGGCGTATTCAGTTTCGAAAAGCGCGATGATAGGGCTGACCTTTTCGATTGCCCGCGAGACCGCTGGCCAGGGCGTAACCTCGAATGCAATTGCCCCCGCCTACGTAATGTCGCCGATGGTTTCCGAACAGCTCAACGACGAACAGCGCGCGGCCCAGCTTGCTCAAATCCCGGTCGGGCGATTTTGCGAACCTCAAGAAGTCGCCCACACCGTTTCATTCCTCGCGTCACCTCTAGCCGGGTTCATCACGGGTGAGGTTATCGACATGAACGGTGGTCTCCATTTCGATTGAGCTGCATACAATGGAAAATCGTCGTTCTTACGCCAATTTGGCGCTCGCATCAGCCGGTGTCCAAATTCATCGGTACGATCGACGGAGTGTGACGCCCGGAATCGTGCATCTCGGTATCGGCAACTTCCACAGGGCCCATCAGGCAATCTATACGGTGATTGCTTGGCCGCGGGACAACTCGATTGGGGCATCATTGCAGCCTCCCCCGGAGTTCGGACACGCGGGACGCGCTTGCTCCCCAAGATGGTTTGTACACAGTTGTCAGTCGTCAAGATGAACAGACGAGCCTTCGGATAGTCGGTTCTATCGGCCATATTCTTGTCGCACCGGAGGGCCCCGCTCAGCTGCTGGAGGCGCTCTTTGACCCGCGGATCAGGATCGTGACTTTGACAGTCACCGAGAAGGGCTACACGGTCATCTCGGGCGGCGGCTCCGGCCACGAGCCGGCCCATGCCGGTTTTGACGGTACCACGGCTTCACTGTTGCCGGCAGCCGTCCGGTAGTTTGTTCGCATCTGCTTGGCGGGCCTCCGTCACGCCCCACCGTCCAGTGGGCTATCGAGTTCGTGCCTTCAAGACGCGTTAACTAGAAGCTGAACGTCTGCACGACGCGGGCCTGACATTTAGGTCAAGGAACACTGTCCGGTTCTGTGTAAGTTTTCGGATGCCGTTCGGCGATAGAGATAGCTCTCGGAAAGGCCGAGGCGGCGGCACGACTGGACGGCTGGTGATGAATGAAGCGCGGTGCTGTCGCAAATTGCAGCCGTCGTCTTCACAACAGCACGCTCCCACGGCTTCAAGGTCCAGCGGTCGCCGAGTTCCAACCGCTTGCGGACCCATTGGGGTAGGATCTCGACGGCCGCCTTCAGAAGCGGCCGCTGAAGGGGTCGAGCAACTCCCGGCAAGGCGGGAACTTCTTCCATGATCTGCAGGAACTCCGAGACGATCGGCGACGCGACGAGTCTTTGCCTCATCACGTCGAACAGCGCGTAAAGCTCGGCCTGAGACGTGGGCGCGCCGACGGCCCCATAGAGAAGTGCGACGGGGCGAGCCTCAGCAAACATCGCGTCCCGTTCGAAAAAATGCAGACGATGCACATAGATGTGATAGGCCTCCATGAAACCAAACGCGGCCGTCGCTTGCACCCAGTCCAGCAGCTCCGGGTCGGTGGCGTGGTATGGCTCGCCTTCGCTGGTTCGACCTGAAACGCGCCCATGCATCCTGACCACATCTTCAATCATGGCCTTAGCCTTGGATCGGGGGCCGTAGACCGTGACCAAGGCAGCGAGGCCCGTACGCTGCAATCGTCGGAGCGCGAGAGAGCGGAAGCTGCTGTGCTGCCAAATGGCGTCGCGAACCCGCGGCTCTGCCAATTCGAGCAGCACCGCCGTTACCCCGCCGATGAACACCGCAACAGGGTTCTTAAAAATGCGCCAGGACACCGAGTTGGGTGGTAACAGCGCCGGCTCGCCTTCCGGAGTCGAGAAGTCCATCTGAGATCCGAGCCGCTGGCGCATGAACGACTGGGCAAGAGTGTCCACACGACGCTCAAGCGGGCGAGGCAGAGAAATGATGCCCGAGTTGCGAAACATGGTACGCCTCGAACTACTGAGAATAGCAAGCGTTAGACCTGTGGCTGGCGGATGCAATATGCACGAACGTCTTTGGTCTTCCCGTCGTTCCAAATCATCCTCGCGCGAAGCCGATGAACCCTGCTTGATCTGCCCTGTTGCCGATGATGGAGCAAGGCTCGGGCGTGGTCATCCATGTCACCTCGATTCAGCGCGAGCTTCCGCTCCCGGCATCAAAATCAAGAGCACGAGTGAATCACGCCGCGGACAAGTCGCGCGCGGATCATCATTTCAGGCGCGCAAGCTTCGCCTGCCTATGTGTCAATCGTCGCCCGCAGCCATTGCGTGATGGCATCGAAAGCGATTGGTTTCGTCGTATCGACATCAAAGAGCGGTCCACGCCGCAGCGGCTCGGCGCGCTTGGCCAGCTCGATCAGCTCGGGGACATAGGCCGCCCCGGGGTGGCCAGCGGGACGCTGGTCGAGCCGTGCGCGATAGCGCTCGGCAAGAACCTCGCCGGGTGCATGACACCAGATTTCGGCGGTCCGCTCGACACCAGCCCTTCGCAGGTGATCCTCGAGCACCTGGCGCGGCTGGAAGCCGAACCAGGCATCGACGACAACTGTTGTGCCCGCGGGAGCTTCGCCGACGACCGACCAGATGGCTTCATAACTGGCGCGACCGAGCGAGCGGTTGAATTCACGATCGCCGCCGCCGAGCACTTCGAGGAACGGGTTCTTAATGGTATCGAGCGTAAGCAATGGCCACCCTAGGCGGTCGGCGATACCGCGCGAGACCGTGCTTTTGCCGCTGGCGGGGATGCCGTTGACGAGCACGGCGCGCTGGCCGGGCACGGCACGCCGGCCCGGGTTGAGTCCAGCGGATGGCGAGGTCACCGGCGAGGCCGTAACCGCCGCCTGCCCTGCCAGCGCTTGCAGACCGGCGCCGATGACGCCGGCGTCGTCGCCGAGTTGCGCCGGTTCAACAGGGCATTGGTACCAGGGAGCCAAGGCCGGAGCCTTGGCAAGCGCCTGATGGGCCGCCTGGCCAAGTCCGCCGCCGAGCAGCACCAGATCGGGGGCGAACATCGCCACCGCTGTATCGATTGCCGCACGCAACGGTCTGGCCCAGGCTTCCAGTATCCCGCGCACTGGCGTGTCGCCGCTCGCATCCCGGGCGAAAAGCTGATCGACCGAGATATCCGGACCGAGGCCTGCGCGTGAGATGTGACGGCCAAGTGCTGTACCGGAGCTGGTGGTTTCAACGCAGCCGCGCCGGCCGCAGACGCAGGCTTCGCCGTTGATATCGACGGCGATATGGCCGAGCTGCCCCGCCGTCCCCTTGCCGCGCACGATCCGCCGGTCCTGTACGACGGCGCCGCCAATGCCGGTGCCGATGGTGAACATCACGATGTTTTCGTGACCCATGGCGGCGCCTCGAGCCATCTCGGCGACCAGTGCCATGTTGCAATCGTTGTCGATCACGACGGGCTTGCCCGCCAGGCTTTCCAACCGTTGTGCCGGGGAGACCGAGGCGAGGTTGACATAGCCTCCGGACAAGACGGCGCGACGCCGCGCATCGACGCGTCCCGGGACGCCGATGCCGATGGCGGCAACCTCTGGAGAATCGAGCCGGCGCGCCATCTCGGCGATCCGGGAGAGCATGAGCGCCGGGTCCAGCGCGCTCTTTTCCGACATGCGGTCAAGGATTTCGCCTGTGCCGGAAATGCGGGCGGCGCGCAGATTGGTGCCGCCGATATCGATCCCGATGGCCATCGAACTATGAGGCATGACGTCCCGTGTGTGCCCGGTGTGAACGGCGAATGGCTAAGCGGCTTTCTGCCGGTAGTTTCCGATCACTGCCTGAAGCTCGTGCAATCTCGACACTGCGATGGTCTTAAGCCTTTCACGCTGAATATCGCGGTCCAGCGAGATGCAGTCCTTCCACAGCGACCGGCCGGCGATCACGCCTGACGCGCCGTTCTTCATCGCGATCTCGACCTGGCCCAGGAAGGTCGTGTGGTTGACGCCGGCGGAGAGGACCGCCCACGGCACCTCGCCAGCCATGCTGGTGATCCTGGCGCAGGCTTCCGGCGTTCCGGGATAAGGAAGCTTGAGGACCTTTGCCCCACATTCCAGCGATATCCGTGTGCCCTCTTCGACAAGCCAGGGGATCTTGGCCGCATAATCTTCAAGGCTTTCGCCTTCGAGTTGGTAGGTCAGGAATTCGACGACGAGCAGCAGGTCCTCTCCCCCGAAGTCGGCGATGCACTGGCGCAGAATGGCGACGTTATGCTCGTTCGCCTCCGGTCTGTCGGCCCTGAGATAGACCATGATCTTGCCGCCGGTGCCACCGAGTTCGCGGACGCGGCGTGCGTCGATGTCGGGGACGAGGCGCGACAGGCGGTAGCCGGCGGGCGAGACGTCGAAGCCCGAGGCGTCGAGGCCGATGAGCAGAGCCGTATCTCGGTTCAGCACCCCTTCATCGACAACCCGCGGCACCGCGCAGAGCGGGTCGAGCAGCACGCAGGATGCCTGGCTGGCGAGGTATCGCGTGATGTCCGCCTTGGTGTCGCCGAGCATGTCGTTGGTGATCTTGGCCTGTTCGGCAGGGTCCGACGCCAACAAGGTCCGCATGCCGCCGCGCTGGTCACAGGCGATGGCCATCATGGCCCCGTCCTTGCCGCATATCTGCTGATAGCCCCGCAACTCCGCCGTCGTCATCTTTGTCATGGTCTTTTGTCCGATGTTGGCGCCCATTCACCAGGGCGCAGATCCGTGGAACAAGAAATGTTCAGTTTTTGCCTGCCTGCCGGCAGGAAGGTTTGCCGCTTTGATGCGCTATCGAACCGGGAAATCTGGCTTGGCCGCAACGTTCGGTGGAAACGAACCCGAGTTGCGAGTCTGCCGGAATTGCGCGATAACTCCCATCGGTTGATGGGTCTGTAACACATTGCTGAAAGGAATTGCAAGCTGTCTGTCCCTCCCGTACAAGACGCGGCCGCATCGCGGACGATGCTGCATACGGTCGCCAAAATGCACTACGAGGCGGAGATGCCGCAGGTCGATATCGCGCGCCGGCTCGGTGTCTCCACCGCCACCATATCGCGTCTGCTGCAGCGGGCGAGGGCAGAGGGCATCGTGCGGATCGAGGTTCTCGACCTTGTGACGCCCGAGGACATCACCAGGCAGTTGATTGACGGGTTGGGGCTGCGCGACGCCGCGGTCGTCGAAACGCCAGCAGCCGGGGCGCTGACGGCGCTCGCCGCACCGCTCGGCGCCTTGCTCAAGCAAGCGGAACTGACGGCCGGCTCGGTGGTTGCCGTTGGCTGGGGGCGAGCCATCCGCGAGGTGATCCGGGCAGGCCTACCGCGCATTCCCGGGGTCCTTACCGTCGCTGCCACCGGCGGCATGCAGCAGCAGGCGGCGCATTTCCAGATCAACGAGTTTGTACGGCTGGCCGCCGAAGAGTTCGGCGGGACACCGCATTTCATTCATGCGCCCTATCTGCCGTCCACCGAATTGCGTGAGGTCTTCCTTGGCGATGCGGCCATCCGCGACAGCGTCGCGCTTTGGGACCGGACCGACGTTGCGATCGTCGGCATCGGCCTGCCCCATGCCATCAACCCGCCCGAGGCGAGCGCGGCCACATTGAGCGAACAGGCCCTGTTTCATGCGGCTGGAGACGTCATCCGCCATTACTTCGACGCCGAAGGCACCCTTATCCCGTGGGAAGGGGAGGGCCGGATGATCGCAATGTCGCCGGCCCAGCTTCGAGCCGTCCCCTTGGTCATCGGCGTTGCCGCCTCGCAGGAGAAGGCGACGGCCATCATCGGTGCCGTCCGCGCGAGACTCATCAATGCCCTGATAACGGACACGAAAACGGCGCAAGCCATCCTCGTGGCTCTCGTGCCTCGATAGAAGGCGGATGCGCGACATCCGGCGCGCCTGATCGATCCTGAACCGATCGACGCCACGCGGTCCGTGACCCTGGCGCTGCGAAATCGCCTGTTGTCTCGTCAGGGACTTGGGGGCAATAGTCTGCCGTGCGGGCCCTGCGGAGCAGACAGATGTTGTCCGGTTTGAAAAGCGTTCCGGCCAGGGAAGTACCCGGTTGCAACTTCTTTCAGCAAAGTGTTACAACCTTACAGCTAGGCGCGCATGCGCGCCGAGCGGCGCGGTTCTCTGGACCTTGCGGATGTGAGGAAATGGGACTGCGGGCATCAGGGCTGGTCGGTTTCGACTGGCTGATCTAATGACTGGGGCGCCTTGGGAGGACCTGCCCGTAACAGCAAGCAGGCGAAACCCGTTTCCCGGCCGTCAGCGCATTACGATTTGTAGCCTGACAGATTGACGGCCATTCCCGATATCAATCGCAACGGCAAATCTGCCAACATTATGAGGAGGATGTTATGAAGAAGATCGTTGCCGCCCTGGCGGCTCTCGCCATCTGCGCAACGGCGCTGATCACGCCCGCTTTGGCGCAGGACAAGAAGTTCACCGTTGCTCTCGTTCCGGGCCTTACCACCGACGGCTTCTACATCACCATGCGCAAAGGCGCCCAGGCGGCGGCCGATGCCCTTGGCGTGACCCTGGTGTTCCAGGGCGCTTCGGATTTCAATCCGGTAACGCAAGTTCCCGTGCTTGACGCGGTCATCGCTAAGAAGCCAGACGCGATCCTGATCGCGCCAACCGACAAGGTTCAATTGGTCGAGCCGCTCCGCAAGGCCAATGATGCCGGCATCCCGGTGATCACCGTCGACACTTTCATCGGCAGCGGCGTCTACCAGACCGGTGCCGGTGAGGCGGATTTCCCGCTGTCCTATATTGCTTCCGACAACATTCTGGGCGGCGAGATCGCCGCGCGGGCATTGGTCAAGGCCATTGGCGGCAAGGGCAAGGTCTATGTTTCGAACGTCAAGCCCGGCATTTCGACCACCGATCAGCGTGAAGAGGGCTTCAAGAAGGAAATGGGGAAGCATCCGGACATCACCGTGCTCGAGACGCAGTTCAATGACGACGACGCCAACAAGGCTGCCTCGCAGCTCCAAGCGACGTTCGCGCGCAACTCCGATCTCGTTGGTGTGTTCGGTGCAAATCTGTTCTCGGCGATCGGCGCGGCGAACGGCGTCAAGCAGGCAGGGCAAAGCGGCACCATCAAGGTCGTCGCGTTCGACGCACCGGTGAGCATCGTCGACAACATCAACACCGGCTTGGTGGACGTTGCGATTGCCCAACATCCGGCCGAGATCGGCTATTTTGGTGTCGTTTCGGCCTATGCCCACCTGACCGGCCAGTCGATCCCGGTTGCGATCGGCACCGGCTTTACGATCATGGACAAGTCAAACATCGCGGACCCGAATATCTCGAAGTACCTCTATTCCGAATGAGATACCTCTATTCCGAATGATGCCAACCAGCTTGGTCTCCTTCCGGCTTGCCGGGAGGAGACCTGCGCCGGGTCTCTGGGACCTGTTGACGGAGACCGCGCTGCGGATCGGATGTATCCATGACTTCAACATCACCAACCGAGCAGAGCGAAACCCATGTCGCCCCTCAGGCCGACCATGGTGATCCGGCCAGGACCTGGCTCGGACGCATCGCCGAAGGGCGCGCCTGGCTGTTTCTCGCCGGCCTGATCATCTGTTTCGAGGTTTGGTCGAGGGCCTCCTTCGGCGCGACCTTCGTGCTCAACCCGTTCAACGTGCAATCGATTGCGATATTTGCCGTGGCGCCGTTGCTGCTTGCGACCGGACAGACATTCGTCATCATTTCGGGAGGCATCGACCTCTCGCTGGGCTTCATCATGGGCCTTGCTGCTGTTGTCGCGGCCCATGCCACGAATCTGGCTGGCGCCGCCATGCCGGTGCCTCTGGCCATGATGGTCGGCATTCTGGCGGCCGTGATCGTCGCGGGAGTCCCTGGCATGATCAACGGCTTGCTAATCTCGCGCCTCAGAATTCCGCCCTTCATCGGCACGCTTGGCATGTTTGGCGTGGCGCGCGGCGCTGCTTTCCTGCTCGCCGGCGGCACGACGGTGCCGGTCCAGAATTCCTGGTTCGCGCTGCTCGGCAACGGCAGGTTCTACGGTGTGCCTTATCTCGTCGTCATTGCAGCCGTTTTCGTCGTCGCGATGCACTACATCTTGAGCCAGACCCGGTTCGGCCAGCACAACTACGCCATCGGCGCCAATGTGCAGGCGGCTCGTCGTGCCGGCATCGACATCAGAGGCCATATCCTGCGCCTCTATGTGCTTTCGGCGATGTGCGCAGGCCTCGGTGGTGCCCTCTATGCAGCGCGCTTCACCGCTGGCGCGGCCCAGGCCGGCGAGCCGTTGCTGCTCGACAGCGTCGCAGCCGTCGTGATCGGCGGCGCCAGCCTGTTCGGTGGATCGGGCACGATCTTCGGGACGGTCGCCGGTGCGCTGGTGATCGCGGTCATTCAGTACGGGCTGGTTTTCGTCAATGTCGAGCCCTTCTGGCAGTTCATCGCTGTCGGCGTCGTCATCATCATTTCCGTTCTCATCGACCAGGCGCAGCGCCGGTTCAGTGGAGCCCGTCAGGATGAATAGCCCAGGCCAGACCACTCCCCTCCTGGAAGTCCGGAACCTTTCCAAGCACTTCGGCGCCGTCCGGGCGCTCAACGATTTCTCCATGGTCGTGCGGCCGGGCGAAGTGGTGGCCCTGGCGGGCGACAACGGCGCCGGCAAGACGACGCTGATCAAGGCGATATCGGGCGTCTTTCAGCCGACGGGCGGTGAAATTCTGCTGAGGGGTCAGCCGGTGACATTTGCGACGCCGCATGAGGCGCGCGAAAAAGGCATCGAAACTATCTATCAGGATCTCGCTCTCGCCGACAATTTGTCCATCGGCGCCAATATCTTTCTCGGCCGTGAACCCATGCGCAAGGCCTTCGGCTTCTTGCCGGTGCTCGATCGCAAGGCCATGGCCGTCGCCGCCAAGAAGACCATGGGGCGGTTGGATTTCCATGTGAGCCGGCTCGATGCCCCGGTCAGCAATTTCTCCGGCGGTCAACGGCAGGCTGTTGCCATCGGCCGGGCCGTCTATTGGGACGCGCAGATCCTGATCATGGACGAACCGACCGCGGCCCTCGGTGTACCGGAGCAGCGCAAGGTCATTTCGCTCATCCACCAACTCAAGGCGCAAGGGCGAGGCGTGATCTTCATCTCGCACAATCTGCAGGATATCTTCGCCGTTTCCGACCGCATCGTCGTACTGCGGCGCGGCGTCCAGGCCGGCGAGCGCAAGATATCGGAAACCAACCATGACGAAGTCGTCAAGCTGATGGTTGGCGGATAGACCGCGAGCCGGAAAAGCCTAGACCCGCCAGCCGGGAGCCAATGCAATCTCCTCGTACTATCTACCCTCAATGAAAGGGCAGCATCAGCGCATAATCCCCGTAGTCTGTTTCATGCGATCAATGATCTCCGCCATCAGCGCCAAGTCGCGACGAGAGTCCGCGAGATCGGTCAGAGGTTTGGTGCCGTGCATGATGTGGCGATGGAAGGTTTCGAGCTCATTGGAGAAGGCATCGCCATAGAGCGGCCCGTATGTCCGCGTCACAGGACCGCCGACGCCGGCTTTCGTCACTTCCAGCCGCGCTGATCGATGCCTTGTCAGCGTTTCCGGATGTTTTATAACAATTTGACACCCGTCAAGATTTAAAATGGTGTGCCGCGGGTTTTGATGTGCTGCATTGCAGCAGACCGGTGTCGAGCTATCGCGGCATCAGATGGCGGAATCGACAAGGCAGGGGATGCCGAGGCCAGGCTAGAAGCCGGCTTGGTCAGCAGTCGGATTCAACTTCCGAGTGCGCCACTCAGGTCGACGGCAGCGGCGTCAGCGCCGGGCCATCGGGGCGAAACAGTTGGGAAACCGCGGGAGAGATGTCGAGCGCGATCAGTCGCCGCCTTCGGCCTGCACGACCCTCGACGTGCAGGATTTGGCATAGCGCTGGCGCTGTCAAAGACCGGACCTTCGGGGCCGGAATGGGTTGATGTGTTCAGCAGCGAACAGCGAACTGGCAGTCAGTTTGCTCAGCTCTTCACCGACCCGGCGGCCAGGCCCGCGAGGAAGTAACGTTGTGCAATCAGATACAGGATCAGAAGCGGGAGTGATCCCAGCACGCTCATCGCCATCATCTCGTTCCATTCGAACGCATGTTGGCCCATAAGCAACTCGATACCGATCGGAACGGTCCGCATGTCCGTCGACTTCGTCAAAGTAAGCGCAAAAAGGAACTCGTTCCACGCCAACAGAAACGTATAGACCGCGGTCGCGACGACGCCGGGGACTGAAAGAGGGATAATCACACGCCACAGCGCTGTCCAACTTGACCCCCCATCGACCAGCACTGCCTCATCGAGTTCCTTTGGCAGGGTATTGAGATAGCCGGTCATCAGAAGGATTGCGTAAGGCAGGGTGAATACCATGTAGGTTAGAATCAGCGCGAAATAGGTGTTGAAAATGCCGAAGGCGACGACCATGCCGAAATAGGGGATCAGAAGCGTGATCGGCGGTACGGTCTGTGTGCTGATGATGAAGACGTTAAGGGTATTCTTAAGCCGGAATGAATAGCGGCTGAAGCCATAGGCCGTCAGAATGGCGATCAGCAACGTCAGAAGGGTTACCACTCCCGCGACCAGGTAGCTGTTGAGAAAGAAGCGCACCTTGGTCGGATCATTGAAGATCGAAAGATAGGCTACGTTCGTGAAATGGTCGGGCAGCAGTCTCGGCGGCAGGGCAAAGATCTCGGTGTTCGATTTCAACGAAGTGAAAAACATCCACAGGATTGGAAAGCCTGCAAAGACCAGACCGGCCGCGAGCCCGAGATATGTCAGTACGGTCGGCAAAACGGTGCTTTTGAAGGAGCGCTTTGCCATTGCCGGTCACCTGGCCTTCTGGTGTTTGATGTAGAAGTAAGTCGCGCCCATCGAGATGATCAAGATGAAGATCGCGCTCGCCGAAGCCTGTGAAAATTCGTAACTCGAAAACGCAAGCTTATAGGTATACGTGCTCAGCACCTCGGTCGAATGGATCGGTCCACCGCCCGTCGTCATCCAGACCAGGGGGAAGACTTGCATCGTCCAGATAAAATCCAGCAGGGCGATGCTGATGATGATCGGCATCAGCTGCGGGATCGTAATGTACCGAAACTTTTGGAACTCATTGGCGCCATCGATGCCGGCGGCTTCGTAAAGGTCCTTGGGGATGCCCTGGAGACCGGCGAGCAAGCTGACCATATATAGGGGGTATCCCGCCCAGATGTTCGCAAACGTCAACGCATGGATCGCGGTTTTCGTCGAGGAGAACCACTCGACCTTGGAGTTGACGATATGGAGCGTCATCAGAATGCTGTTGACCACGCCATTGGGATCCAAAAGCAGCCGCCAGATGATTGCGATGATCACTGCCGTAAAGAGCCAGGGCAATATGTAGAGAACACGCAGGATGCTTCTAATCATCGGATGGACGCGTTGGGTGTTCAGCAACAGGGCGAAGGCCAGGCCGATTAGAAGGTGGAAAATGACGCTCATCACTGTGAAATAGAGGGTCTGCCCGACCGACTGCCAGAAGACTGGATCTGTGAAGATCGTCTCGTAGTTCTGCAACCCTATGAAAGCAGCGTCCTTTTTCATGATTGCGCCGTCCATCAGCGAATAGCGCAGGACCGTGATCATGGGAAACAGCATTAGTAGACAAAACAAAAACGTGGCGGGTGCCACATAAAACAGCGGAGTGAGCCGCTTTCTCGTCTTGTAAGAAAGCATGCCACGCTTGCGCATTTTCGTTCGCGCGACGATCAAACCTTCGTTGGCGAGGCTCATGAGGTACAATCCGCTGGGTCATCGACCGTATGGTCCGGTTCCGATGCAGCGGCAGCGCGATAGATCTTATCGCGCTGCCGAATTGTCTGAAGCAGCGCCTACTTGGCGAAGTCAACCAACCACTGCTTTTGCGTGTTGGCAGCGGCCTCCTTTGCGGTTTGCTGGCCGTCGAACATCTTTTGCACTTCGACGTTCATGTCGCGCATCAGGTCTTCGGCCACCGGCAAGCCCACGAATTCATTGGCCAAGTGACCGCTTTGGAAGATCTTGAAGGCTTCCTCGAACAGCGGGTCCGATTTCGAGAAGTCAGGCTTCGCTTGCACGTTGCCCGGAAAGGCATTTGCGAGCGATACCAGGCGGCCGTTCACTTCCGGGCTCATCAGATATTCAACAAGCTTCCAGGCTTCTGCCTTATGCTCGGTGCTGTTGCTAATGCCGATGCCCCAAGAGGCATAGGGCAGTCCGCGCTTACCCGTATAGCCGTCGACCGCAGGAAGCGCAGAGATACCGAACTTGAGATTGGGGTTACGCTGGCGGATAAGATTGATATGAGCCAGCGAGTCGATCATCATTCCGACACGGCCGTTGACGAACTCTTCGACCTTGTCCTGTTCCTTCTTGGCAAAGATGCCTGGCGATATGACGCCGGCGTCCTGTAGCGACTTGACGTATTCGAGTGTACCGACCACGGCCTCATTTTCCACGTCGGGCTTGCCGTCCTTGAGCATCGATGCTCCGGAAGCCCAGACCCAAGACATCACGTCGTTCTGGATGCCGCCGGGGTTTTGCAGCGATAGCGGCAGCACCCACCCGTACTCGTTCTTGTCCGCATTGGTCATCTTCTTCGCGGCAGCGGCGAATTCTGTGCGGTTGGCCGGCATCTTGTCGACACCAGCAGCCTTGGCCAGATCGAGGTTGACGAAGACCGGGTATACGAACGAGGCGAGCGGGAACATGACGCTTTGGCCGTTGACCTTGATGATGTCAGCGATCTGGCTCTGATCATATTTGGCGTCAGCCATCAGGCTGTCCATGGAAGCGATTGCGCCCTGCTTTGCAAGGCCATTGACCCATGCTCCGTCCAGGCCGACGACGTCGCTGAGCGTCCCCGACGCGGCGCCGACTACGATCTGATCATGGGTGGCGGAATAGGGACCGCTGACGAGCGTCACCTTGATACCAGGGTTTTTGGCTTCGAAGTCGTCCATGATGCTACGCAGAGCACCGGCGGGCATTTCCGGCTCCCACCATTGGATGAATTCGAGATTGGTCTCAGCAAAGGCGCAGGTAGCAGACAGTGCCCAGACAGCCACAGCGGACGTGGCCGCAGCAATATATCTTCTGACGTTCATGTTTTCCTCCTAGGAGCGACGTTTGGCTCGATCCTCCCGATCGCGATCAAACTAGGTTCTTTTCCGGGTCTTTGTGTCAATCAAGAACTGCAATCGTGAAAAATGGGTAGGATGCCGGGACGTTATGACTGAATGTAAGCCATTGATTGGTATATGGTTTTCTTAAGTTCTCTGGCGGTAGTTTTTCCCTTGTGCACATTGCTTGTGCCGCTTTCTTTCTCTATTTTCGTAAACAAATGAAAGCCACTCCCCTAAAAAGAAAACAAATGAAAGTCGTATATTCGAAGAGAAAAAACGCCATTCGGTGGGGTCGCGCGCTCGCGTAGACGTCGCAATTCAGAGGCGTTCAGGCGATCGTTTTGGTTGTCGATGACAGGGTGCCGCCGGGCACAAGACGATCTCCACCTCCGGTGGAAAAATCGGCTGTCGCGCGCTGAACCGATGTCGAGCAAAGTCTCACCAATTGCCAACGAAGACGGCCCGAGCTGTGATGGGCGAGCGAGAACTGGTCGGATTGCCCAGGAGAGCGAAGCCAGCGTCTACCGTCACCTACGCAAATGGACCAGAAGACGGAAGCGACATTTGCGCCTCCGTCCCTTTAGCCGGGTCAACCATCGCGGACCACGCTAGATTGTGAGGTGCGTCTGGGGATCGAAGAAGTGCAACTTGGCCGCATCGATCGCCAGATCAATCAACGCGCCCGGCCGGACCGCGCTGACGGCTTCAAACCTCGCTACGACATTTGCTGCGCCGCTTAGATCTTCAACAGCATCTGGGTCGCCAGAATCGATTCGAACCGCGTCGACCTTCAAATGAACGATAAGCTCGGATCCCAATTCCTCTGTCGTCTTCACGATGGCCGGTAGAGTGGCATGTCGCGATCCCGATTCCAGACTGCTGTCGTAAAGATCCTCGGGGCGTATGCCGAAAATGAGCGTCTTGCCTTCGAAGGCGCTCAGACCAGGAGAGCGCTCAAACGCACTCGTCGGCACCGGTATCGAAAAGGTCGGCAGGTTGATCCTGCCATTGTGCAAACGGCCTTCGAACAGGTTCATCGACGGCGAGCCGATGAAACCCGCGACGAAGGCATTGACTGGTCGATTATACAGCGTCTTTGGCGTGTCGACCTGCTGAAGGACACCGCCTTTCAAGACCGCAACCCGGTCGCCCATGGTCAAGGCTTCGGTCTGATCGTGTGTTACATAAATCGTGGTCACCCCCAGCTGTCTTTGCAGGCTGACAATTTCCGCGCGCATTTGCACGCGCAGCTTGGCATCGAGGTTTGACAAGGGTTCATCCATGAGAAAGGCTGCCGGTTCGCGCACCATCGCGCGCCCCATGGCGACCCTCTGGCGTTGTCCGCCAGACAGCGCGGCCGGCTTACTGTCGAGCAGCGTGTGCAGCTGCAGGGTCTTTGCTATTTCATGGACGCGCTTCGTCCGCTCGGCCTTGCTCTTCCCCGCAAGCTTCATCGAAAAGCCTATGTTGTCGAACACTGTCATATGCGGATAAAGGGCATAGTTCTGAAAGACCATCGCAATATCCCGGTCCTTCGGCGCTAGGTCCTCAACATTCTCTCCACCAATGGTCAGGGTTCCGCTGCTGATCTCCTCCAGCCCCGCGATCATGCGCAAGGCTGTCGATTTTCCGCATCCCGAAGGGCCAACGAGAATGAGGAACTCGCCGTCGTTTATCGTCAGGCTAAGATCCTTGATGGCTTGGAATTTCGTCCCGTAGGTCTTGCAAATTTTGTCCAACACAACAACAGCCACGTCACATCCTCCCTATTGTCAGCGCTACCTAAACATCGAATAGCCTCCGCGCGGCGCGACTGCAGATCGAACCGGCATTGCTATCTGCGCGGTTAACCGCGCGCCTCGGACGTCCCACCAGCAGCGGCAATATCCGAGTGATGAATTCTCAGTCTGGCGACGTAATCGGTATGGGCACAGGTGCATTTTCTTTCGCCATCCACGCGACACAGGCGTTGTGATCCGGCAGAGCCATGCGGCCACCCCGGCCCGTCACTGAGATCGCGGCCGCGGCAGTTGCATAAACAGCGCAGGCGACAGGCTGCTTTCCCTGCGTAAGGGCGAAGGCATAGGCGCCATGAAAACAATCCCCCGCGCCGGTCGTGTCCACTGCCCTGACCTTGTAGGCCGGAACGTGCCACAAAACGACATCGTCCTTTTGCCGGATATAGGCTCCTCGATCGCCTTCGGTTAACACGACCGCGGAGCGGTCATCTGACCACAGCTTGCGCAGGATCGCTGTCGCCTTGGCCTCGCCAGTATAGGTTTGGGCAAATTTCAGAGGCAATACCAGGTGATTTGACAGGCGGATCAATCGTTCGGTCGCAGGTCCGACAGTCCACTCAATATCGGCCACCACCGCCAGACCCAGCTTACGGGCACGAGCAACAATCATGTCAGCGTGCGTGGCGTAACGGTCGATCAGCAGCACCTGGGCTTGCGCAAGGACGCTATCGGCCAGCGCATCGGAGGTCCCGTGCGGCACATCATCATCATAGGCGATGAACCTGTCACCATCGGGCGCGACCGTAATAACCGACCGGATCGGCTTGGCATCGGCACGACGTGGCGCGAAAGATATGTCGACGCCGTGTCGTTCAAGCTCGTGGGCGCCGACATCCGTAAGTGGCTGATCACTCAGCCAGCCGATGAAACCGGCACGCCCCCCCAGCTTGGCGACAGCAACGAGTGCCGTCGCCACATTGCCGCCGTGGTCCTTCGTGCGATTTGTCACCTTCCCTTTGCCAGCACCCAGCGGGCTGTCGACATAGATGATGTCGTCAATCGCCAAGGCTCCGAAGCCCAAAACCTGCAGATTGCCGGTCACAGCTCACGTGCCCGCAGCCGCCAAAGCGTCTTGCGGTGCCATCCCATCGTGAATGACGCACTTGAATGCACGCGCTGCCATCGTGGTGTCACCGTGCCCCCACAGATTGCGCCCCACGACGGCACCCTTCGCACCGGCGCGCAGGGCTTCAGATGTCTGGGTGAGAGCGCCCAGAAGATCCTCGGTCTTCGGACCGCCGGCGATAACGATGGGAACCGGGCAAGTTGCCACGGTTTCCTTGAATGAGTCGAAGTCCCCGGTGTATCCGACCTTGATCACGTCAACACCGGTCTCAAAACCAATCCGCACTGCGTAGGCGATTTCGTCGGGGGTGAAGACGATCTTGCAGCCGTTTGAATAGTCGCGGGGATAAACATGTGCAACGACCGGCATTTCGAAACGAGCAGCCGCGTTGACCGTATCGGTAAGCCAACGAATGTAGTGACCCTCGGTATCGCCCCGCACCGGAATGGCGACCGCCAGCGCATCGGCACCATAGCGCACTGCATCTTCGGGCGTCGCGATCAACTGACTGATCCGATCGTCGGGCGTAAAGCATCCCGCCTGAATGACCAGCGCTGCCTTGCCGGCGTAAGCCGGCCACAAATGACGCGCCGCACCAGGTTGAATGCTGATGTAATCTGGCTCTCCGGCCATCACCCGCTTGAGCGCGCCGGGCAGATCCGCAAGGCCTCCCTCGCGGACGTTGCCGTACCCTACGAAATGGTCGACGGCACCACCGAACAGGTTCCCAGATCGATGCGAGAACAGCCGCGACAAGCGAATTTTAGTTCCAAGGCCCATATCAGTGCAGTCCCTTCGCAATTGTTGATCTGACGTTGAGGACCCTAACTCGAAAGCAAAACAATATTCAATATTTCGATTTCTTTCGTTTCGATATAGGTTGCAACTGCAACGGCTAGCGTTCGCTGCGGTGAGGCGGTATCCCTCGAATTCTCAAACGCAGGCCGGTTTCCTATTCGATTTTCGAAAGGTTGGCGTGCAGTTATCCAAACAGCAATTCGGGGTTACACATGCTTGCGGAACAACGGCGACATCAGATCATGCTCGCGCTTCAGCGGACCGGCCAGGCGCGTACCAGCCAACTGGCGGAAAACTTCGGCGTCTCCGAGGTGACCATCAGGTCCGACCTGGAAATTCTGGATGCAAAAAAGCAGTTGATCAAAACGCATGGCGGTGCGATCGCCTTGCCCGCTGATTCGCCAGCGGCGGCCTTCGAAGAGCGGATGTCTCGCAATTTCGATGCCAAACGGCGTATCGCGCAGATGGCGGCGCGCCAGATCATAGACAACCAGTCCGTGGTGTTCGACAGCGGCTCGACGTTGCTGCAGGTCGCAATGCAGATGCCCCCGGTCAACAATGTGGTAGTAGCCACAACCGCGATGAACATTGCACAGCATCTGATGTATCGCCCTGGGCTGGACGTGCATATGATAGGCGGTCGGGTCTATCCCTCGACGGTCAGCACGATCGTGTCGGATTTTGATAGGGCTGTGGGCGGCCTTGTGGCCCACCAAGCGTTCCTCAGCGCGCATGCGATCGATCAGTCATTCGATGTCGTCGATGTCTCAGAAGACATTGCGCGCACAAAACGCAATCTGGTTCGTATGGCCAGGCGCGTGATCCTTGTGGCGGATTCAAGCAAATGGGATATTGGCGCCTCATCTAAGGCATTTTCGTTGTCACGTGTCGATCTGATCATCACCGACACCGCTATGCCCTATGGGATTCGCAGTCGATTGGACAAGCTGGGAGTCGAAGTGCGCTATGTGTAGGTGCCTTCCGGATTGTGGTGCCCAGAATTGGCAGCGTGTCCCATTGGCAACCGACGTTTCGGAGTACGAAGACAAATTTAGCACATTAAGGATCTTCATATCGCGCTAGACTGGAAAGCGCGCTGTTGCTGCCCTCAGCATCTCGGTGCCGACGCTGCGTCAATCGCCGAAGCTCGATCTCGCCGGCTGAGACCAGCTTCTTCACCTCGCGGAACCTCCCGGCGTTTCTCCCCAGGGCCCGACTCGAACGACCCCTCTCAGTCGCGTGCAATTCTGCCTGGCGGCAACCGATATTCGGAGTCAATATGGCTTGTGCTTTTCGCGTCAACTAATAAATTTACGCGTGAAAAAATTCAGCGATACGCGTTGAAACTGCTGAAGCTCTCTGTAAAATTTTGCCTTGCCGTTGCACGGCAGCGTATGCGGGTACCCTGGGGCAGCGCTAGGGCAACCCAGTGATTGGATGTCCAGAACGCGAGGCGTTTGAATTGCCGACGACGCACAAGACGATGGATGATTTTGCCCGCTCTTGCGGCGTCTCCAGGCCGACGCTGTCGAAATATTTCGACGATCCGACCAGCGTCAAGCCAGCGACACGGCAGCGTATCGAAGAGGCGCTGCGCTCGTCCGACTACCAGCCCAATCTGTTTGCACGCAACCTGAACCGCAAGCGGACCCGCAGCATCGGCATCATGGTGCCGACAGTGGCCGACCCCTTTTATTCGGAGATGGTCAGCCGCATCGAACTAAGGCTGCGCGACGAAGGCTACTGGCCGATCGTGATCTCCTCGCACGGCTCGCGCGAGCTCGAAGTGGAGGCAACGCGAACCATCCTGTCGCTGAAGGTCTCCGGTGCACTCATCGCGCCGCTCGGCCTGCGCTCGGACCACCGCACGCTGGAGAAGCTGACGCAGGCCATACCGGTGGTCTATTTCGACACCTATCTCGAAGGCGGAACGCCGTTCGTCGGCAACAACAATGCCCAGAGCGTCTCGACCATCGTCGAGTATCTGTGCCGGTCCGGCGACGCCCCGGTCTATTTCGATATCCCGCACGTCAACCACAACTCGCCAGAACGACTGAAAAGCTATATCGCTTCTATGAAGCGGCTCGGGCATGAGCCTGTCGTCATCGGCAACACCGACGAGTACACATGGGATTTCGAACGGATCGGCTACGAGCAAATGGAAAAAATGCTCGGCAATGGCGGCCTGTCGGGCAAGACCATTCTGTGCAACAACGACCGTCTCGCCTTCGGCGTGATGGCGGCCGCCTACGCGCAAGGCCTCAAGGTCGGTCGCAAGGCCGACTGCGACCTGCGTGTCGCAGCTCATGACGATCACCCGCTGAGCCGCTACACATGTCCAGGCCTCACCACCATGGCGCAGGACTTCGCCGCCATGGCGGGATATAGCGTCGAGACGCTGCTGGCCCTGCTGAACGAGGATGGAGCTGAGGTTGCCGCTAAGGTCAATCTCGACGCGACGCTGGTTATGCGTCAATCGGCCTGAGCTTTCCATCGAAGCCGCGCCACGCGGCAACCGCCGCGCCGACGGCTTGCCGCGAGGCCGGACCATGGCGGCCCATCGAGACAAAGCCGTGGATCTGGCCAGGCCAGCGCCTCAGCACGACAGGCACGCCGTCATCTTGCAGACGCTTTGCGTAAGCCTCACCCTCGTCAACGAGAATGTCATGACCGGCGATCGCGACAAAGGCTGGTGCTGCGCCGGCAAGGCTGGCGACCTTCAGCGGCGACACGCGCCAGTCGTCGATATCCCCGGCATGGTTGACATAGTGGTCGCGGAACCAGGCCATCGTTGCCGCGGTGAGACCATAGCCCTCAGCAAAACGGCGATAGCTGTCCGCTGTCTGCGAGGCATCCGTGTTCGGATAGAACAGCAATTGCACGGTCGGCGGATTCTTGCTCCTACGCACCATCAGGCACAGCACCGCAGCGAGATTGCCACCGGCGCTGTTGCCGGCGACAGCGATCCGCTCCGCGTCGATGCCGAGATCGTCGGCCGCACTTTGCATGAAGGCAAACGCTGCGCGGCAATCCTCGATGGCGGCCGGGAATTTATGTTCCGGCGCCAGCCGATAGTCGGGACAGACGACCACACAGGCCGCCATGTTGGCAAACCAGCGACAGATCTCGTCATGGGAATCGAGATTGCCGATTACCCAGCCGCCGCCATGCAGATAAAGCAGCGCTGGGGCACTGGCCAAGGCCGCCCGTCGCCCGTGATAGATCCTGAGCGTCAACGGGCCGCTAGGCCCGTCGATGAAGCGTTCGTTCAGTGAGGCGACCGGCTCGCGTTCACCCTGCAGTGTGGGAAAGCTCTCCTCATAGGCGCGCCGCGCCTCTTCAGGCGTGCCGGCCTCGAACGGCCGCGCGGGAGCCTGTCGGCCGAGGTCGAGCACATGCCGGGCTTCCGGATCGAGAAGTGATGAAAGCAACGTAGCCATCGACTGATCCTACGCCTCAGGCAAGCAGGCTCGTCGCCTCGTCCTCGCCAAGAAGCGGCGGCTGGTCGACCGCCCGGTTGACGGCGACGGACTCGCGGCTTTCTCCCGAAGCGAGGATCGCCTCCATGATCTCCAGCACATGCAAAGCGAGATCGCCGGAGGCGCGGGGTTTTCTGCCCGTCGTCAGCGCATGCGACAAATCGGCGACGCCAAGCATGCGGTAGTTGGCGCGGTCGGGCGCGGCGTAAGGCCAGTTGCGCCCCCCGTAGAGCTCGCTCTCGCTATGGAAGTCGGCCCAGTCGGCGCCGCGTTCCGAAAGCGATACGGTGCCGCCGAACGTGTCAGGATCGGGCAGGCGCAGTGAGCCTTCCGTGCCGTGCAGTTCGATAGGGTGATTGGAGTGTCTGAAGACATCCCAGGAGGCTCCGAAGGTGACGGTGGCGCCCGATCGGAACTCCAGCAGCGATAGGATGTTGGTCGGCGTGCCGACCTTGAAACTGGTGTTCCTGTAGGGACCTTCGGCAGTGATAAGGCGCACCTCCTGTCCTTGAGTCGCCATCGCCATCACGCGTGCCACCGGCCCAAGCAGGTTGACCAGCATGGTCAGGTAATAGGGGCCCATGTCGAAGATTGGGCCGGCGCCCGGCTGATAGTAAAATTGCGGATTGGGATGCCAGTGCTCCATTCCGCGCCCCATCATGAAGGCGGTGCCGGTGACCGCGCGGCCGATCGCGCCCTCGTCCATCAGGCGGCGCGCCCGCCGTCCGGCTGCGCCGAGAAAAGTGTCGGGGGCCGAGCCTAGGAGCAGATTGCGCTTCGCCGCCTCGGCGACAAGCCGGCCGCCGTCGCTAGCCGAGGTTGCCAGCGGCTTTTCGGTGAAAACATGCTTGCCCGCCGAAAGCGCCGAAAACGAGATGTCGAAATGCGCCGCCGGGACGGTCAGGTTGAGGACAAGGTCGATGTCCGGATCGGCTAGAAGCGTGTCGACGCTGACCGTCCGGATGCCGTATTCGCTGCCGCGCAGCGCCGCCAGTTCGGTGGAAATGTCGGCGCATGCACGCAACTCGACGCCGCCGAAGAGCGCCGCGTTGCGCAGATAAGTCATCGAGATGTTGCCGCATCCGACAACGCCGATACCGAGCTTAATCTGTGATTTTGCTTGCATTTTCGAGTCTGCCTCCCAACGCGATGACACTTCGGCGGGCCTGCTGAGTCGGTGGCGAGCCGCAATCACAGCCCGCTATACAGCACTTTAAATATTGACGCGCGTAAAATTTTTGCAGAACATGCGAAAATGCCGGCGCAACATTGGGGGCCGCAGCCTTCAGGGGAGGAAATGACTGACATGAAAAACGGCCGACCGCCGCTACGAAGCCTGTGGGTCACGTCACCATCGCCGATCGCCGGCAATTTCTCATCGGCGCCGGCATGCTGGGCGCCGCAGCGCTCGACACGGGTCTCGGCATTCGACCGGCGCGGGCGCAATCACGTTCCGAAATCAGCTTGCCAGCGCCGCCTTCTTCGGCAAGGAAACCTTTGGCGACCTAATCAAGGCCTTCAACGAACGGCAGGACCGCAAGGCTAACGCGGGGCGGCATCAAGGAATGAAAGGACGATCGTGAAAGACCTGAAAGTCGGTTGCCAGACCTTTACCTGGGAAATGCTCGGAGAGCGCTTTGCCGGCGGCCCGGACGATCTCTTGAAGGCGATCGCCGATGGCGGCTATGCCGGCATCGAGATCACCGACACGATGATCGGCCGATATGCCGACAAGCCGGCGGAGTTCGCGACCGCGCTCAAGGCGTCAGGGCTGACGCTCGTCTCCTTCGCCTTCGGTTCCAAGAGCGGCTTCACGCTCAAGGAGAAGATCGGCAACGACCTCGAGACCGCGAAGCGATGGATCGACTTCGCTGCTGCCTTTCCGGACACGCTGGTGTCGATGGGCTCGGCGACAGTCGTCTCCGACGGCCCGCGCGACGACAAATTCGCCATCGCCGCGGAGGTCTACAACAAGGCGGGGGAGCTAGGGCGCAAGGCGGGCGTCCAGGTCGCGGTGCATCCGAGTTCGCACCACAACACGCTGCTCTTCGATCGCGCCGACTACGACCGGATCTTTGGGCTGGTCGATCCGTCGCTCGTCGGCTGGGTGCCGGATACCGGCCACATCTTGCGTGGCCATCGGAACATGGCCGATACGCTCACCACCTATCGCGACCGCATCTGCTACGTGCACCTGAAGGATGTCGATGCCAGCGGCACATGGGCGATGCTCGGCAAGGGCGTCTGCGATACCGCGGCGGTGATCGACATCGCCAGTGCAGCGCCACGCTTCAATGGCTGGCTGGTGCTGGAAGAGGAATCCGAGACCGGGGCCGCCCCGACCGCGGGCGCGGGGAAGAGCCCACCCCCCACCGGGGGGCGCGCCGCGGCGCGGGGAACGCAACCAGAACCGCACCCAAAACCCGACCCGCAAGGGAGGGGGGCTGGGCCGGGG